>JBEVDE010000288.1:0-4048 GCA_040514175.1 Allosphingosinicella sp.
TATCGCGTTTCCATGGGCGAGCGGCCTGGCGGGTCCGGCCCGTGCCATCTGGGTGGTTTATTAGCCCGGCCCGCGCGGACTGTTCGGGGGGGACTTATCGTCCCGGCGGGCGCCGCGGGCGGGGAGGGGGACCACCCGAAGGGTGGTGGAGGGGTCGCCGGCGGAAGCCTCGTCAATACCCCTCCACCATGCTTCGCATGGTCCCCCTCCCCAACTTACGATGGGGAGGATTTACTCCTGGCTGTCCGGCAAGGTCTCCGGACCCGTGCCGTCGTCCAGATGCACCGTGTCCGCCGCCGCCGCCGGGGGCGCTTCGCCGAGCTCCCCGGCGATCATCTCCTCCGCCTCGGTCTCCGGCTCCTCATCCTCGTCGATCCGGGCGGCGGAGACGACATGCTCGTCGTCGGCGACCCGGAAAAGGGTGACTCCCTGGGTGCTCCGTCCAGCGATCCTGATGTCGCCGACCGTCGTCCGGATCAGCTTCGCCTGGTCGGTGACCAGCATCAATTGCTGGCCGTTATGCGCCGGGAAGCTGGCGACGACGCAGCCGTTGCGGTCCGACGTCTCGATGTTGGTGATGCCCTGGCCGCCGCGGCCGGTCTGGCGATATTCGTAGGCCGAGGTGCGCTTGCCGTAGCCATTCTCGGTGACGGTGAGGATGAACTCCTCGGCGGCCTCGAACTCGGCCATGCGCTCGGCGCTGAGCGTCGGCGGATTCTCATTCTCCTTCCACGGCGCGGCGCGAAGATAGGCCTCGCGTTCCTCGGAGCTCGCGTCGAAGCCCTTGAGGATCGACAGCGAGATGACCTCGTCGTCCTTCTGCAGGCGGATTCCGCGGACCCCGGTCGCGGTCCTGGACTGGAACTCGCGGACCTCGGTCGCGGCGAAGCGGATCGCCTTGCCGTGCTTGGTCGCGAGCAGAGCGTCGTCTTCCTCGGTGAGCAAGGAGACCCCGATCAGCCGGTCGCTGGGGTCGCCTTCCTCGTCGCTTCCGAAGCGCATCGCGATCTTGCCCGCCGTGGGCACGTTGGTGAAGGCGTCCATCGAGTTGCGGCGCACCGTGCCGTGGGCGGTGGCGAAGAGGATGTGGAGCTTGCCCCATTCCGCCTCGTCCTCCGGAAGCGGGAGCACGGTCGAGATGGTCTCGCCCTCGCCGAGCGGGAGAAGGTTGACCATCGGCCGGCCGCGCGCCTGGGGCGCGCCTTCGGGAAGCCGCCAGACCTTGAGACGGTAGACCTTGCCCGCGGTCGAGAAGAACAGGACCGGCGTATGGGTCGAGGTGACGAACAAATTGGTCACCGCATCCTCGTCCTTGGTGCCCATTCCGGCGCGGCCCTTGCCGCCGCGGCGCTGGGCCCGGAAGGTGGCGAGCGGGGTGCGCTTGATGTAGCCGCCGAGAGTCACGGTCACGACCATGTCCTCGCGCTCGATCAGATCCTCGTCCTCGATCCCGTCCCAGGCCGGGGCGATCTCGGTGACCCGGGGCGTGGCGAACTGGGCGGCGATCTCGTCGAACTCCTCGCGCATCACCGCGTAGAGCTTGACCCGGGCGCCGAGGATCTCGAGCAATTCGCCGATCGAGACGGCGAGCTCCTTCAATACGCCGGCGATCTCGTCCCGGCCGAGGCCGGTCAGGCGGTGAAGCCGAAGCTCGAGTATGGCCCTGACCTGGGCGTCGGAGAGGCGGTAGGTGTCGCCCTCGACCTCATGCTCGACGGCTTCGACGAGCGCGATATACTGGGCGATCTCGGCGATCGGCCAGTCGCGCGAGATTAGCGCCGCGCGCGCTTCGGCCGGCGAGGCGGAGCCGCGGATGATCCGCACCACTTCGTCGAGATTGGTGACGGCGATGACGAGCCCGAGCAGGATGTGGGCGCGGTCGCGGGCCTTGGCGAGCTCATATTTGGCGCGCCGTGTGATCACCTCCTCACGGAAGGTGACGAAGGCCGAAATGATGTCGCGCAAGTTGAGGGTTTCGGGCCGGCCGCCGCGGATGGCGAGCATGTTGGCCGGGAAGCTCGACTGGGCGGGGGTGTGGCGCCAGAGCTGGTTCAGGACGACGTCGGGGGTGGCGTCGCGCTTCAGGTCGATGACGACCCGGACGCCCTCGCGGTTCGATTCGTCGCGAATGTCGGAGACGCCCTCGATGCGCTTGTCCTTGGCGGCGTCGGCGATGCGCTCGACCAGGGTGTTCTTGCCGACCTGGTAAGGGATCGAGGTGAGGACGATCGAGCGGCGGTCGCCGCGGCCTTCCTCGACCTCGTGGCGGGCGCGCATGATGATCGAGCCGCGGCCGGTATGGTAAGCGCTTCGAGCGCCGGCCTGGCCGAGGATGAGCGGCGCGGTCGGGAAATCGGGGCCGGGGATGATCTCCATCAGCTGCTCGATGGTGATCCCGGGATCGTCCATATAGGCTTTGCAGGCGGCGATGACCTCGCCGAGATTGTGCGGCGGGATGTTGGTCGCCATGCCGACCGCGATCCCGCCGGCGCCGTTGACGAGCAGGTTGGGGAAGCGGGCGGGAAGCACCTGCGGCTCCATTCGCGAGCCGTCGTAATTGGGGGTGAAGTCGACCGTGTCCTTGTCGAGATCCTCGAGAAGGGTCATCGCGACCTTGGCGAGCCGGGCCTCGGTGTAACGCATCGAGGCGGGCGGATCGGGGTCCATCGAGCCGAAATTGCCCTGGCCGTCGATCAGCATCACCCGCATCGACCAGTCCTGGGCGAGCCGGGCGAGGGCGTCGTAGATCGCGCTGTCGCCGTGCGGGTGGTAATTGCCCATGACGTCGCCGACGATCTTGGCCGATTTGCGATAGGGCCGGCCGGGGACGAAGCCACCTTCCTGGCAGGCAAAGAGGATCCGGCGGTGAACCGGCTTGAGGCCGTCGCGAACGTCGGGAAGGGCGCGGGCGACGATCACCGACATCGCATAATCGAGGTAGGAGGTCTTCATCTCCTCGACGATCTGGACGGGCGAAATATCGTGGCTGTCGATGGTCGGCGGGACGCTGGCCAAGGGAGGTTCCTGATTGTTGGTCGTGATGCGCCGAAGCGCGGAAAAAGGGCTTGGGGGAGCCTAGCGGAAGGACCCGCCCGGCGCCACCCCACGCGCACGCGTACGCACGCGCGCGAGGCTTGCCCCTAGATAGTCACGATCGCCAGAATCGCCACCGTCCGTCGTCGGAATTTTCGGGATCGAAGGAATAGCCGTCGCTGTCGAAACCCTTGAGCGCTTCCGGATCGGCAAGCCGGTGCTCGCAGACGAAGCGCGCCATCATCCCGCGGGCGCGCTTGGCGGCGAAACTGTTGAAGCGCGGGCCGTCCGGCCCGGCCTCGCGAAAGTCGATCTCGATCACTCGGACGTCGCCGGGCAGCCGGCCCTCGACGGCGCGCCAATATTCCTTGCTGGCGAGGTTGACGATCGTCCGGCCGCCGGCCGATTCCAGATCCTCGGCGAGGGCCCGGGCGATCCGGCCGTCCCAGAAATCGTACAGGGTCTTCGCCCGTCCGGGCGCCCAGCGCGTGCCCATTTCGAGCCGGTAGTGGCGGATTTCGTCGAGCGGACGGATCAGTCCATAGAGGCCGGAGAGGATCCGCAGATGGTGCTGGGCGAATTCGACCGCTTCGCCGTCGAAGCTGTGGACCTCGAAGCCCAGATAGACGTCGCCGGCGAAGGCGTAGAGGGCGGGCCGGGCGGCCTGGCCGGCGAAATCGCGGAACCGGCCGGCGTTGAGGCCGGCGAGATTGTCCGAAATGTGCATCAGCTCCCCGAGCCTTCGCTTCGAGAGTTTCGCCGCCGCTCCGGCGAGCCGCTCCGCCTCCGCCCCGAAGCGCGGCGCGCTCGGCTCGAGCGGCGGCAGCGGGCGCCGGTAATCGAGGCTTTTGGCGGGAGAGATGACGGCGAGCATCGCCGGGCGGGGTAGCGATTGCGCAGGGAGCGGTCAAACGCGCTCAAGCCGCTGAATTCCGGCGCCGTTTCGGCCGCGCACGGTTCAAGGGCCGTTCAGCGCGCCAGCGCTAGAAACAAAGCTCATTTGGCGGTAGAGGCC
>JBEVDE010000266.1:0-4463 GCA_040514175.1 Allosphingosinicella sp.
AACGCCCAGGGCTGGTGGCCCACTCCGCTGCGCGCGACCAGCAACCCGTACCGGGGCGACGGCCCGTCGAAGCCGGTCGCGGGCGACTATCGAACCACCCATGTCGGCGATCCCAGCGACACCTCGCCCTACACGACCGACACTCCGGTCATGGGCATCTCGACCGCCACCTACATGGCGAACATGGCGAAGCTGATCGAAGCGCTTGGGACGGCGCGATAGCAGGCTCCCCTCTCCCGTCCTTCACGGGAGAGGGGTTTCGTCAAACGATCCGCTCGATCGTCTCGGCCGATAGCGGACCCCGATCGAGCACCGAATCGTGGAAAGCTCTGAGCCGCCCCGAAGCCGCCGCGCTCCGCCCGAGCCGCCTCAGCGTAAGCGCCACCGTCGCGTCGCCGGCGAAGGCCCCGGGTTCGGCGGCATAGCGGTCGACCTCGACGGCGAAGGGGAAGAAGAGCTCGAACCCGACAACGTCCTCCAGGTAGCGCAACGCCCGCGCCCGGTCCCAGCGGCGCAGGTGGAGGCCGATGTCGCAGGTCACCCGGGCGAGCCGGAACAGGACGGACTGGAGCAACCCGAGCTGCTCGAGCGGCGACAGCAGGCCGAGGCCGTCGACCAGGGTTTCGGCATAGATCGCCCACCCTTCCGGATAGCCGGGCGCATGGCGAAGCTGCAGGGGATGGGGATCGGCCCGCGCCTGCCGCCGAAGCTGAAGGAGGTGGCCCGGAATCGTCTCGTGAAAGGCGACCGTCGCCAGGGTCCAGGCGGGCCGCTCCTGCACCGCGGCGAAATCGGGATAATAAGCGCCGCTTGCCGGATCGCGATAGCCCCGCTTCCCCTCGCGCTCATCGGCGGCGGACATCCTGCGCACCGCGCCGCCGGTTTCGAGGGGCGGGTTGAACAAGGCGCCGAGGCGCGGCCGAAGCCGCGCCAGCGCCGAGTTCATGCCGGCGACCGCGCGGGTGCGGCCGGCCTCGTCGTTCGCGAAGCCCTGGCCGGGGCGCCGCCTGAGGGCGCGGAGCCGTTCGCCGACATTTCCCCGGCTCAGCCCCAGGCCGCTCAGCAGCCGGTCGGCGCGGCGCAGCAACGCCGCCGTCTCCGCCGCCACCCGCCGCTCGATCTCCTCCGGACCCTCATCCAGGCCCGAGGCGAAGCGCAGCCTCAGCCGGTAATAATCCTCCCCGCCCCGCAGCCGCCACACACCGGGCGTCTCGCTTGCGCCGGCGCTCAGGCTCGCCAGCGCGTCGATCTGCCGTCCGAGCGCGGCCGCCAGCTCCGGCGCCGCCCGGCGCTGGAGAGCCCGCTGCGACTCCAGCACCGAATCGAGGATGAAGCGCGGCGGCGCCACCCCTCGGGCGGCCTCGAAGCGAAGCCGGTCCGTCTCCTCGTCCAGCCGCCGCGCAGGATCGGCCGCCTCGAGCTGAAGATAGGCCCCGTGCCGCTGGCTGATCACATAAGGCGAGCTTCCGTCCGGCCTGCCGAACGGGAAAGCCCGGCGCAGGGCCGACTCGCGCTCCAGGCCCCGTGTCACCATGCGCAAGATTGCGGAATCCGCCGGGTTCAGACCGTCGGGGCGGGCCTTGCGAAGGGCCGCCAGAATCGCCTCCGGCGGCCCCGCAGCCGCTACTCCGTCGAGGATTGCGCGAAGCGAAAGCAGGCCGCTCGCCGAGGCCGCCGGCGCCAGGGCGAGCGCGCCGAGGCCGGCCAGCATTTCCCGACGAGTCGTGCTCAGTTTCATCCCGGAGGCCTAGGATCGGCGCCGCTCTGACGGAAGCCCCGACCTCCTTAAATCCTCCCCCGGAAAATCCGGGGGAGGATCTAGGACGGACCGGCCTCGGGCTGAATGTCCATACTACCGATTCAGGCGCGCGCCTCCGCCTCGTCCGAGTCGAGCGCGTAGCCGGCGGAGCGGACGGTGCGGATGAGATCGGGCCTGCCGCCCTCGTTCAGGGCCTTGCGGATGCGCCTTATCTGGACGTCGACGGTGCGCAGATCGACGTCGCTATGGGCGCCCCAGACGCTGTCGAGCAGCCCCTCCCGGGTGAAGATCCGACGCGGGCTCTCGATGAAATGCTGGAGGAGGCGGAATTCGGACGGGGTAAGGTGGATCGGCCGCCCGCCGCGCCGGACCCGGTGGGCGGCGACGTCGACCTCGAGATCGGCATAAGTGAGAACCGCCCCCGCCAGGGCCGGCCGCGCCCGGCGAAGCACCGCCGCGATCCGGGCGAGCAAAGCGCGCGGCGAGAAGGGCTTGGTGACATACTCGTCGGCCCCGGTCTCGAGCCCCCGGATCCGGTCCGCCTCCTCGCCGCGGGCGGTCATCATGATGATCGGCACCTGCCCGGTGTCGGGCAACCGGCGGAGCCGGCGGCAGACCTCGATTCCCGACGTTCCCTCGATCATCCAGTCGAGCAGGACGAGATCCGGCGGCGCTTCCCGGGCGAGCAGGAGGGCCTCGTCGCCGTCGCCGGTCTGGCGCACCTGATAGCCTTCGCGCGCGAGATGGAAGCGCACCAGCTCGACGAGCGCCGGATCGTCCTCGACGAGAAGGATTCGGCCCTTGGTCACCGGCCCAGGCGGCCGGCAAGGCGATGAAGAAGGAGGAACGGCATGGCGCCGTCCTAGCGGCCCGGGCGCCGGTCGCAAAATGCTGAGTTGCCGCCCGCTCCGCCGCGGCCGGTACGGGCCGGGATATCGAAAATTCGGATTGCGCCCGCCGAAGCCTCGGCGCACATTCGCTTCGGGGCGTCTCGACCCGGCCGCTCGATCCGCATCCCCGATGCGGCGGCGGCCGGCGGCGCGTGGGGAGACTTGAATGATGGCGACCGCCGGGGGGCAGCCCGATCCGATCACTCCGCTGACTCCGGCGGAGGAAATCTTCGTCGCCTGGCTGGACCTGACCTCGAGCCGCGAGACGGTGCTGGCCGAGCTCAAGGCGAACCTCCAGACCGCGATCGAGATCGAGCTCGCGACCATCCCCATCTACCTGTTCACTTATTACTCGCTGATCCGGAACAACGAGAGCGGCGAGACGATCAGCGACGCCCAGCTCTACGCCAACAAGGCGGGCGGGGTGATCATGAGCGTGGCGGTGGAGGAGATGCTCCACATGTCGCTGTCGTCGAACATATTGTTCGCGATGGGCGTCGCGCCGAAGCTCTACGGCAAGGCGCCGGGCCAATATCCGACGCCTTTGCCCTATCACAATCCGGTCGGCCCGCCGGGGCCCGACGGGTCGACCGCGGTTCTGATCCCGCTCGAGAAGCTCAGCTTCGAGCAGCTCTGGCATTTCCTCCAGATCGAATATCCCGAGCAATGGGACGCGCTTCCGCAGGACCGGGACTGGCAGACGATCGGCCAATTCTATTCCTACATACGCTGCCTGCTCCGGACGAAATTCGTGACCGACGCGGACTTCCAGGTCGGCGCCTATGAGCACGGCATCCAGCCGTATAATTACTCGCCCAACAACGTCGACACCGTCTATCCCGACCGGGGCTTCGACCCGTGGAAGCCGGCGCCGCCGGCGCCCAAGCCGGGCTGGGCGGATGCCTGTCCCGGCGCCGCCGAGGTAGCGCAATTCCCGGACGACGAGGACAGCCATGCCGGCCAGTCCGAGCTGCTCTGCGTGCGCTCGCTCCAGGACGCGGCCGAGGCGATCGACACGATTTGCGACCAGGGCGAGGGCTGCCCCGTCCCCGACCTTGGCCCGAGCCCCGACGACGATCCGTCGAAGGACGAGGATTCGCATTATGTGAAGTTCCTGAAGCTCCAGGCGCAATTCGCCGACTATGCCGGATGCAGCGAGCAGCTCCCGCCCGAGCCGACGCCGCCGGCGCCGATCGAGCCCGCCATCACGCAGGACGAGCTGATCGCGGCCAAGCTGCTCTGCGATTTCCCGGACAATCCGGTGAACGCCGATTATCCCGACGGCTACCGGGCGATCGCCGAGTTCAACAGCGCCCTGTTCCAATACATGCTCATCATGACCGAGACGCTCTATCGGGTGCCGCCCGACAGGCAGAAACTGTTCTTCAACGAAGGCCTGCACCGCTCGATGATCTGGGTGATGGACAAATATATAAGGACGATCCGCGGGATCCCGATCCCGTCCGGCCCCTATCAGGGCAAGGTGATGGCGCCGACCTTCGAGAATGTCGATCTCGGACCCCCGGTCGATTCGTTCGCCGGCCTGACCCGGTTCGGCAATGAAGCGATCGACGCCGCCAACGCCATCGCCGAGGCCAATCCCAACAGCGATCTCGCCAGCTCGATGAGCAACGTCGTCTATTATATCGGGGTCGCGCTCACCAAGACCGACGGCGCCGCGCCGATGCACCTGCCCGACGTCGGCCCTTATTGGGGCAAGGCCGAGTAGCGCCCAGACTTTCGCCGAAAGGGAAGCCAAGATGCCTTTACGCGCAACCTCCGAGACGGCCGACGCTCCAGCCCCGGGCGACCCG
>JBEVDE010000328.1:0-20234 GCA_040514175.1 Allosphingosinicella sp.
CGCTCGCGCCGGCGCTGGAGCGGGCCCATCTCATCCTCCGCAAGGGCTTCCACCCGGGCGTGGACAGCTATTCCGCTTTCTACGAGAACGACCGCACCACCCGCACCGGACTCGCCGGCTATCTTCGCGACAAGGCGGTCCGGCGCTGCGTGCTGGTCGGCCTCGCCTACGATTTCTGCGTCGCTTATTCCGCCGTCGACGCGGTTCGCGACGGCTTCGAGGCGGTCGTGCTCAAGGATCTGACCCGCGCCATCGCCATGCCGGGCGCGGCCGGCGGCACCAGCGCCGACGAAGCCGAGGCGCGGTTCCGGGAAGTGGGGGTGGCGGTGGCGTAATCAGTCGCCCAGATAGGCCCTCGTAAGCGGCGCGCCCTCCTGCCGCCGCGTCAGCTGGAGCTGGAAGACGACGTGGCCGCCGTGGCGGAAGGCGGCGATGCCGCCCGCCAGATAGAAGCTCCACATCCGGAAGAAGCGCTCGTCGTACAAAGCGACGATCTCGCTATGCGCCTTCCGGGTCCGGTCGTACCAGGTGCCCAGGGTAAGGGCGTAATGGCCGCGAAGCACCTCGAGGTCGGTCAGCCACAGCCAGGAACGCTCGATCGCCGGGACGATCTGGCTGAGCGCCGGCACATAACCGCCGGGGAAGATATATTTGGCGAGCCAGGGGTCGGTCGCGCCCGGGCCGTCGGCGCGGCCGATCGTGTGGAGCAGCATGAGACCGTCCTCGGCCATCAAATCGCGGCAGCGGGCGAGGAAGGCGCGATAATGCGGCGGCCCGACATGCTCGAACATGCCGACGCTGACGATCCGGTCGAAGCGCCCCTCGACCTCGCGCCAGTCCGCCAGCTCGAAGCGGACGCGGCCGTCCAGCCCTTCGGCCGAGGCCCGGGCCCGGGCGTGGCGGAGCTGGGTTTCGGACAAGGTGATGCCGAGCACCTCGACGCCGGCGGTGCGGGCGAGATGGAGCGCGAGGCCGCCCCAGCCGCAGCCGATGTCCAGCACCGTCTGGCCCGGCCGAAGGCACAGCTTGGCGGCGACGCGCGCCATCTTCGCCGCCTGGGCGGAGTCGAGATCCCGGTCGCCGCCGGTGAAATAGGCGCAGCTGTACTGGCGCTCGCGGTCGAGGAAGAGCGCGTAGAGCGAGTCGGACAGATCGTAATGATGCGCGACGTTGCGGCGCGAGCGCCGCCTCCAGTTCCACGAACCCCAGGCCGCCGCCAGGCGCGGCGGGCGCCAGAGGGCGGCCCGGACCGGATTCTCTTTCTCCCAGCGAATGTTGAACCCGACCAGGTCGAGCAGCGAGCGGATGTCGCCTTGCTCCAGGGTAAGGCGGCCGGCCATGTACATCTCGCCGAAGCCGAGGGCTGGGTTGCGCGCGATCGCCCGCGCCGCGGCGGCGTCGGCGATCCGGATCCGGACCGGAGCGACCTCCGGCGAGCCCGCGCCGTAGCGGCGAAGCCGCCCGTCGGGGCCCACCACTTCGAGCGGCCCGGCGCGGATCTGCCTTCGGAAAAGGCGGTCGAGCATGAAGCGATGCTGGCTCAGGCGCGGCCCGGGGACAAGGGTTGGCGAAGCGAAGGCGCCCGCCCGTTATCCCTCTCCCGCTTTCGCGGGAGAGGAGGGGCCCACCGCGAAGCGGTGGGAGGTGAGGGTCCGTACACCGGAATCAGCAAGACCCTCCCCCCCAAACCTCCGGCTTGGGTCCCCCCCTCTCCCGCCGAAAGCGGGAGAGGAGACGCGAATGTCACGCCGCCCGCGATTTCTCCATGGCTTCCGAAGCCTCCAGCCAGCGCTTCTCCGCGTCGGCGAGCTTCGAGCCGGTCTCGGCGAGCAATTTCATCAGCTCGCTCATCGTCCGCTTCTTATCCTCGGCGCTCGCGGACGACGGGTCGAACATCGCCCGCTCGATCGCCTGCTTGCGCGCCTCCAGCCTGGCGATCTCCGCTTCCGCGGCCTGCGCGGCCCGGCGCAGCGACTGGCCTTGGGCGCGCGCCTCGGCCTCGGCCCGGCGCTCGTCCTTGCGGTTGCGCTTGGCCGCCGGCCGGTCGCCGCCGGATTCCTGGTTCCGGCCGAGGATGAGGTCGGTATAATCGTCGAGGCTGCCGGCATATTCGCGCGCCGTTCCGCCGTCGACGAGCACCAGCCGGTCGGTGGTGAGCTCGAGCATGTGGCGGTCGTGGCTGACCAGGACGACGGCGCCGCGATATTCGTTGAGCGCCTGAACCAGCGCTTCGCGGGCGTCGACGTCGAGATGGTTGGTCGGCTCGTCGAGGATGAGGAGATGCGGCGCCTCGCGGGTGATCAGCGCCAGCGCAAGCCGCGCCCGCTCCCCGCCCGACATATCGCCGACCCGCATCACCGCCTTGAGGCCCGAGAAGCCGAACCGCCCGAGCTGGGCCCGGACCGCCGCCGGGGTGGCCTTGGGCATGAGCCGGGCCATGTGCTGGAGCGGGGTCTCGTCGCCGTTCAGCTCCTCGACCTGATATTGGGTGAAATAGCCGACCTTGAGCTTGCCCGAGGCCCTCATCTCGCCCTCCATCGCCGGCAGCTGGGCGGCGAGCAGGCGGGCGAGCGTGGTCTTGCCGTTGCCGTTGCGGCCGAGCAAGGCGAGCCGGTCGTCGGGATCGAGCCTGAGGTCGAGGCGCGAGAGCACCGGCTCGCCCGGCGCATAGCCGACCGCCGCCATGTCGAGCTGGACCAAGGGCGGCTTCAGCTCGGCCGGGCTCGGGAAGTCGAAGCTGAGGCTCGGATCCTCGGCGGCCGCGGCGATCGGCGCCATCCGCGCCAGCGCCTTGACCCGCGACTGGGCCTGCTTGGCGGTGCTCGCCCGGGCCGAGTTGCGGGCGATATAATCCTGGAGCCGGGCGCGCTGCGCCGCCTGGTTGGCGCGCGCCGATTCGAGCTGGGCGAGGCGCTCGGCGCGCTGGGTCTCGAACGCGTCATAGCCGCCCGGATAGAGGGTCAGCCTGCCCGCCTCGAGATGGAGGATGTGGTCGGCGACGTTGTTCAAAAGGTCGCGCTCGTGGCTGACGATCAGCATCGTCGCCCGGTAGCCCTTGAGGAAATTCTCGAGCCACAGCGTCGCCTCGAGGTCGAGATGGTTCGAGGGCTCGTCGAGGAGCAGGAGGGCGGGCTCCGAAAAGAGCAGGGCGGCGAGCGCGACCCGCATCCGCCACCCGCCCGAGAAGCTGTCGAGCGGCCTTTGCTGCATCGCCTCGTCGAAGCCCAGGCCGACGAGGATGCGCGCCGCCCGGGCCGGAGCGGCATGGGCGCCGATCGCGTTCAGCCGCTCGTGAATGTCGCCGAGCCGGTGGGCGTCCTCGGTCTCCTCCGCCTCGTGGAGCAGGGCCGCCCGCTCCACGTCCGCGGCGAGGACGGTCTCGAACGGGGTCGCGGCGCCGGCCGGGGTCTCCTGCGCGATATAGCCGATCCGGGCCGCCCGCGGCATCTCGGCCGAGCCGCCGTCGGGATCGAGAAGCCCCGCGACCACCCGCATCAGGGTCGACTTGCCGGCCCCGTTCCGCCCGATCAGCCCCACGCGCCCGCCGGGCGGCAACGAGGCGGTCGCGCCGTCAAGGATGGTCCGCCCGCCGAGGCGGACCGTGATCGCGTTGAGGTTGAGCATGGGGGGCGCTTAGCAGGCGGATGACATCCTGTCAGTCCGATTTCGCGCCTTCGCGACGTCCGTTACGGCCGATCAGCGGGGGCTCAGGGCAAATAAGCCCTCGCGCGCCTGAGCTGCGTGAGTTCCTCCGCAAGCAGCGATTGCGGCAGCTCAAAGCCGTCGAAACGGGCATAGAGCGGCCGGAGCAGATAGGCGACGATCAGCTCCAGCTCCTCCTCCAGACGGTCGGAGTGGACGGTGATCTCCAGGTTCGCCGACGACGCACGCGCCCGCAGGCCGGGAGGGGCGGAGTTGCGCGACAAGGGCTTCGCCCAGGAAACCAACTCTCGCCCTTCAAGTCCCGTATAGGTAGCTCGGAGATGCACCAGCCCGTGGGCTGCCGCTCCCAGGGACCGGGCGAGCGCCGCGGCGTGGAGAAGGACTTCGGCGCTCCGCCAGACGGGAAGAATCAGGTCGAAGACCGCGCCGGGCTGGAGATTGTCAGGCCCGTCCTCCTGATATCCCCTCCTCAGAAAGGCGCGTCCTTCCGGGGCCACACGCCAGAAATCGCTGTGGCCCGCATCCCTGAACAGGCGGTCGGTGCCGCCCCCCAGCCAGCATTCGAGGCCATTGTCGCGGTTGTACGGCTTCAGGCCAGGCTTCGAAGCCAACCAAAAGGGAGGCCATCCCGTATAGGTGGGAATTGCACGCAGGATGTTCGGAAGCGCCTTCAACGGCACGGGCTCGGCGCCTTCGATCCAATAATCGTAGCTGACATGCCCGAAAGGGAGCCGGGCCGGATCGTCCTCGGCGAGGTCCGCGACGAGGTCCTGCCACCGGATTCGGGAAGCCTGGGCGAATTCGTCCTGGCTGTCCACCGGGCCCACGCCCTCGAGCAGTCCCAGAGCGGTCAGAAGGTCGAAGACCTTGCTGAGCTGGAGATTGGTGTCTCCGCGCTCGAACGAGAGCACGGTCGCCCGGCTGACTCCGGCGATCGCGGCGAGCGCGGCCTGGCTGAGATTCTCATTCTTGCGGCGCCGCGTCGCCTCCTCGATCAGCTCGCGCCAGTTGAGCGGCCAGGCGGTCATCCTAAGATCCTTTCCTGGTTCGCACGCACCACGGCGGCGAACCGATTCCTGAAGTCTCCCAAGGCGGTCCGCTCGCACGCGAGCAGGGTGGGCGCGCGGTCGAAACCGCGGCGGAGCGTCGCGAAGCAAAGCTCGACCGCGGTTCCTTTCAGGCCGATCGTCAGGCCAAGACCGCGAAGCAGGTCGGCGCCCACCGTATCGAGAGGCCAGTGACCGCCATCGATCGAGAGTGCCGTCAGGGCATCATATTGATCATAGACGGCCGTGTTCAGCAGGTCGTAGGCGGGGCTCAGGCGAAGCCCTTCCGGGCGTTCGAGCAGCGAGAAATTCTTGAGATGCGCGTCCGCGTTGCCGACGACGATATTGAATAGAAGCAGGTTGTAGAACCGAACCAGGTCGAGCTGCGGACGGACGGAAAAGCGGCTCACGACCTCGGCGGCGGCCTCGTAGCTGGAATCATATTTGCCGCGGAAGTCGCGTCCGCGCGGCTTGCTCAGGATTTGTGCGAAATCCTCGAGCCGGAAGCGGCGGTCTCCATTCCGGTCGAAACGCTCGACGAGCAGTGCGACGCCGTCGATGCCGCGCACCGTGGCGATCGACGCCGCCGTCACCTCGCTCGCGCCGAGGACCTCGCGGGCCAGCTTCAACGTCAGATCCTCGTTCTGGACGAGGGTCCTGACGTCGGGGTCGTTGAATTTCGCGATATGGGTAGCAGGGTCGTCGAGGGCGACGGACGGCTGAAAAGCGCCGTCCCGGTGGAAGGCGAGGAGCTTCTTCTGGACTCCGGAAACGGTCCGTCTCGCCTGAACCGCCGAATCCTCCGAAGGCGCGACCGGGCGAGGCGCTTCGATCGAGCCGCCGCTTTCGTCCGGGACAAGCCCGACCGCCCCGATGCAATCGGCGCCGTAGCGAAGGAGAAGCCCGAAATCGTCTTCCTCGGCGACATGGCCGGCCCTGGCCTGACGTCCACGCAGCCAGCCTTCTGGAGCAAGATGCTCGAAAAAGGGATGGAGCCCCACCGGCCAGCGATGCTCGTTTTCGGCGGCGGGGAGGGCACAGGCTATGTCCTCATTCCAACTCCGATTATAAATGAAGACGGACCCCCCTCCGTCGGTTTCCGACAGGATGCCGGCCCGCTGCCGTTTGAAAGTCACCAATGCTGAACGGCCGACGATCGGATCTGCTCCAATGACCAGGATTAAAGGGCTGCTACGCCACTCTCGGCAAAATGTCAATACTTACGTACCATATTCGGCTTTGGCCAGAAATATGCATTTAAATATAGACATATTGATAAATGCGGGTCGCCGATGTCTGTGGGAGGCGCCTAAACTGCCATCGCTGTCATCGTCACATAGTCGAGCTTACCAGTCCCGAGCACGGGTAGGGCGTCGACGATGCGAATGTCCCGGGGAATCGTCAGCTCGGTCACTCCGTTGGCACGCGCCCAGGCCTGCATCGCTTTCGCCTCCGCATCCTTGCGCGTCGTGAACAGGATGAGCAGCTCGCCCTTGCGGGGATCGGGGCGGGTGACCACCGCGTGCTCGGCCTCCGGCCACAAGGCGGCGGCATAGCCCTCGACCGCGGGCAGCGAGACCATCTCGCCGCCGATCTTGGCGAAGCGCTTGGCGCGGCCGCGGATGGTGACGAAGCCTTCCCCGTCGAGCTCGACGATGTCGCCGGTATCGTGCCAGCCGCCCTCGGGGGGCTGGAGGACGCCCGGCGAATCGACCTTGAGATAGCCGGCCATGATATTCGGGCCGCGGATCCTCAGCCGCCCGCCCGTTTCGATTCCCGGCACCGGCTCGAGCTCGGCCGCGATTCCGGGCAGGAGCCGGCCGACGGTGCCGGCGCGATAGTGCATCGGCGTGTTGACGGCGATCACCGGCCCCGCTTCGGTCGCGCCATAGCCTTCGAGGAGGCGAAGGCCGAATTTCTCGGACCAGATCTTCCTCGTCTCCTCCCGGACCCGCTCGGCGCCGGCGAAGACGTAGCGGAGCGAATAGAAATCGTAGCTGTGCGCCATCCGCGCATAGCCGGCGAGGAAGGTGTCGGTGCCGAACAATATGGTCGCGTTCGAATCGTAGGCGAGGGCCGGGACGATCCGGTAGTGGAGCGGGCTCGGGTAGAGCAGGGTCTTCACCCCGTTGAGGATCGGCAGGAGGGTTCCGCCGGTGAGGCCGAAGCTGTGGAAGACGGGAAGCGCGTTGAGAACGATGTCGGAGGCGTTGAAGTCGATCCTCGCGGCGAGCTGGTGGCAATTGGCGAGCAGATTGCGGTGGCTCAGAACGACGCCCTTGGGGAGGCCCTCCGAGCCGCTGGTGAACAGGATCACGGCGGGCGCGTCCGGCGCCAGGTTGCTCACCCCGCGGCCCGGGGCGAAGCGGGCGGCGAGGAGCGCTCGAAGCTTCGCGGCCGGGCCGACGCCGGCGCCGATGTCCTCGAGATAGCGGATCGAAAGCCCCTCCGCCTCGAGCCCCGCGACCGTCTCGCCGAGCTTCGCCTGGTCGACGAAGGCGCGCGCGGTGACGATCGTCCGGATTCGGGCGGCGGTGCACGCCGCCTTCAGATTGGCGAGGCCGGCGGTGTAGTTGAGCATTGCCGGCACGCGAGCGCAGGATTGCAGGGCGAAGAAGGCCACCGCGACTCCGGCGACGTTGGGAAGGAGCAATCCGATCGCCTCGCCGGGCGCGCTGATCCGGGCGAGCGGCCGGGCGAGGGCGAGGCTGGAGGTGACGAGCCGGTTGTAGCTCAAGGGCGCGCGCTTGACGTCCTCGACCACCGCCGCCTTGCCGCCATGGATGCGGCGGGCGTCGAGCAGGGCCTCGAACAAGGTGCGGTCGACGTTCGAGGTGGCGAAGATCATCTCGCTCAGCTCGTCGTAGAGGCGCCGCCCGGCGATCGCGCGGCGGGCTCGGGCGCTCATCTCGCCGGGGATGGCGAATCGCCGCGGCGGCAGGATGGTCAGGCGGATCTTCGGGAAGCTGCGCAGCCTGACCTTGCCGCGAAGCCGCGAGAAGGGAGAATATTGGGCGCCGTCGATTCGCACCGGGACGATCGGCGCGTCCGATTTGTCGGCGACCATGCCGGGGCCGTCGAACACCTTCATCAGCGCTCCGGTGACGGTGATCCGCCCCTCGGGGAAGATGACCAGGGTGCGGCCTTCCCTGACCGCCCGGACCATCGCCTTGGCCGACATCGGATTGGTCGGATCGACCGGGAAGGCCTCGAACAGGCCGAGGAACGGCCTCACCCACCAGGCCCGGGCCATCCTCGTGTGGATGGCGAAGGTCGGCTTGCCGGGAAGGAAGGCGGCGAGCAGCAGGGCGTCGAGGAATGAGACGTGGTTAACCACGACGACGGCGCGCTCCCCCGGCCGGGGCATATTCGCAGCGCCGGTCACCTCGACCCGGTAGAGCAGGCGAAGGAGGGCGCGGAGCAGGCTCTTGATCAATGTTTCGGGGAGCAGCCAGCAGGAGATCAAAGCGACGGCCAGGGTCGCCGCGCCGAGGAGGCCGATGATCGAGGGTATCGAGACCGAGTAGGTGAGCAGAAGGATCAATATCCCGACCAGCGCCACGCTGACCGCGGCGTTGACCACGTTGTTGGCGGCGATGGTCCGCGAACGCTCCGCCGCCGGGCTGTGGGTCTGCAGGATGGCGTAGAGCGGGACGATGAACATGCCGCCGGCGAAGGCGATGCCGGCGAGGTCGATAAGGATCCGCCAGCCCCCGGCGTTGGCCGTGAACTGGCCGACGCTCGCGCCCGGGGCGGCGGGCGAATAGCCTCGGGTCGAGAGCCACAGGTCGATCATGAAGGCGGCGAGGGCGAGGGCCGAGACCGGCACGTAGCGGGCCGACACCTCCCCCTTGAGCAGCCGGTTCACCGCCATCGAGCCGAAGGCGACGCTGAGCGAGAAGACGAGCAGGAAGAGGGTGGCGACCTCCTGCCGGGCCTGGAGGACGTTCCCGACCAGAGGCGCGAACTGGGCCAGGAGGACGGCGCCGACGGCGAAGAACCAGCTGATGCCGAGGATCGACAGCCACACGCCGCGCCCGTGCCGGGCCGACTTGAGGATCCGCCAGGTGCTTCGGAAGACGTTGAGGTCGATGCCGAGACCCGGCGCGGTCGCGGGCGCGGGCGGGACGCCGAGGCTGGCGAGGAAGCCGAGGACGGCGAGCCCGGTCGCGATCAGCCCCGCCTCCCAGGGCGGAACCACCCCGCCGAGCAGCTGGCCGCCGACGATGGCGATGAAGGTCCCCGCCTCGATGAGGCCGGTGCCGCCCATGATCTCGTCATTCTTCAAATGCTGGGGCAGGATCGAATATTTGACCGGGCCGAACAGGGTCGAATGCATGCCCATCAGGAACAGGCTGCCGAGCAGCATCGGCACCGACTGGAGCCAGAAGCCGGCGAGCGCCAGAGCCATGATCATGATCTCGGCGAGCTTCACCGCCTTGACCAGCTTCGCCTTGTCCCAGGAATCGGCGATCTGGCCGGCGAGCGCCGAGAACAGGAAATAAGGGAGGATGAACAGTCCGGTGGCGAGGGTGGCGAGCATCTCCGCCTTCGCCGGCTCGGCGGCATAGAGGCCGAAATTGGCCAGGAACAGGAGCGCGAACTTCAGCAGATTGTCGTTGAAGGCGCCGAGGAACTGGACCGCGAACAGCGGACCGAAGCGGCGCTTGCCGAGCAGCGAGAGGTCAGGCGCGGACATCGAAATTCCTCATGGGGCCGGGGTGGGTAAGGGCAAGGGACATGACAAGCGGTTAATGCGCCCGCCCGCCGCCCAGCGAGCGGCTGTAGAGCCAGCCGATCCCGATCAGGCTGAAGCCCAAAGCGACGAAGGAGGCGATCCGCATCAGCCCCTCCAGGCCGGAGGCGTCGAGCAGGAAGACCTTGGCGACCGCGGCCAGCATCAGCACCAGCGAGCCGATCCGCCAGCTGCGCGAGCGGCGCCTCATCCCCCAGAGCAGGAAGCCGATCGCCAGCGCCACCGCGAGGATGGAGCGGGCGATGTCCTCGCCCTGCGACAGCCCGGGCGCGACCAGGATCGAGCCATGGACGAGCTGGCGAAGGGTCGAGAAAGCGAACAGCGCGACGAGCAGCATCTGCGCCGCGGCGCGGGGACGCTCCCAGCGGGGGAAGAGGTCCGGCGCGATCCGGGGCGCCAGCGCCAGGAGCGCCAGCGGCAGGCCGTAGAGGCAGGCCAGCAGGTTGAGCAGCACAAGCGGACCGACCGACTGCTCCGCCCAGAGCGGATTGTGGAGAACCAGGCCGTACCAGCCGAGATGGGCGAGCGCGGCGCCGCCCAAAGCGAGCGCGGCCGGGCGCGAGCCGAGCTTCCAGGCGACGGTGGCCGCGCCCAGCAGGAGGGCTTCCCAAAGGGTGCGCTCGGCCAGGCCGCGGGCGACGAAGCCGGCCGCCGTCTCCAGCCCGAACGCCTGCTTGAACAGGACGTGCGCGGCGACTAGTCCGAAGGCGAGAGCGGTCGCGAGCGCCGTCCGGCGAATTTCCGCGTCGACCTGCCGCGCCGCCACCCATGCCGAGCCGGCGATCAGGCCGGCGGGGACGAGCAGCCGCTGAACGGTGTCGCGCAGCCCCGGAAGCCCGGTGACGAAGACCGGATTCCCGGCCAGCGACAGCAGCGCCGCCTTGCTCCAGAGGAGAAGGGGCGCGGCCGCCCAGCCCAAAGTGACGGCAAGCACCACCGTCATGGCGGGAAGCAAGGCATCGGTCGCGAACCTGCGGCCGGAGAAGGCCAGTCCGAGCAAGGCGGCCGGCGCGGCCAGCGAGAGCCAGGCCGCCGGCACCAGCTGCGCCGCGGCGCCATAGGCGAGGGCGGCGGCGACGGCCTGGGCGGCGGCGCGCACGGCGCCCGGCCGGGCGCGGGCGGCGAAGAGGAGCGCGGCGCCGGCGAGACCGCCCCAGCGCAGCACCGCCATCGCCATGTCGACGGGCCCGCCGGAGCCGATCGTGCGCTGCGCTTCCGCCGCGAAGCCCGGAGCGCCCGCGAGCAGAAGGAGAGCCGTGCAGGCGCCGAGCCAGGCGGCGGGCTCGATCCGCACGTCGCCGGCGGCGAGGCTGAGCAGGAGCAGAGCGCCGGCGATGGCCGCGATGGCCAGCGGAAGGGTCGCGATCGGGATCGCGAGGACCGCGGCGGCCGCAGCGAGCAGGGCCGAGGTGCAGACGAGCAGCGAGAAGCGCGAATCCTCCCTTCGCCCGGCGGTGCGCCAGCCGAGCGCCGCCGCCGCCGCCGGGAAGGCGGCCGCGGCAAGCGCAACGGCGGCGAGCGCCAGGTCGGCGCTCCCGTCGGCGCGATGGAAGTGAATCGCCGCCAGCAGGGCGCCGCCGAGCGACAAAGCGGCGATCTGGCCGACCTCGATCAGGCCGCCCTTCGAACGCCACAGGTCGCGCAGCGCCGGTCCGCCGTAGATGATCGCCGCGCCGATCAGGACGAGCGCGAAATGGGCCGGGCTGGGGTTGGGCCAGATGCCGATGAGAGGCAAAGCGAGGGCGAGGCCGGCCAGGGGCAGGCGCTCGAACATCTCCTCCCGGCGCGCCAGCCAGACGATGGCGATCGAGATCAGGCCGAACAGGCCCCAGTGAAGCAGGCTGAAGCCGCCGGCGGCGACGAGCGCCGCCATTTCCGAGGCCGCGACGAGGCTCTCGCCGATCCGCACCAGCCGCGCCGCGCGCGCGGGCAGGGCGATGTGGGGAAGGGCGATTCCGATCACGAGCAAATAGGCGCCGATCGACAAAGAGTCGGCGGTATCGGGCACTCCGCCGAGCACCAGCGCGAGGCCCCAGCCGAGGCCGCCGGTGAGAGCGCCGATTCCGAGCCAGGTCCAGCGCCGGGTGCGGGCGAGAACGGAAAGGCCGGCCACCGCCGAGACGAGGTAGAGCGTCAGCAGCGGGACGTTCGGATCGCCGGCGCC
Organism: Allosphingosinicella sp.; assembly: GCA_040514175.1. Taxonomy (GTDB): domain Bacteria; phylum Pseudomonadota; class Alphaproteobacteria; order Sphingomonadales; family Sphingomonadaceae; genus Allosphingosinicella. The sequence goes on from JBEVDE010000328.1 coordinate 11,630, forward strand.
GACCAGGGCCGGAGCGGCGAGGCCGCCGACGAGGCCGAGCAGGGCGCTCGGGGCTCCGAAGCGAAGCGACAGGCCCATCGCCAGGACGGTCACCGCCGCCATCGCGGCGAACGCCGTCATCGGTCCGATCAGCGCGTAGAGGTTCACGCCGACGAGGATGCTGGCGTAGAGCGAGGCGATTCCGGCGCCGGCCAGCGCCTGCCGGACGCGCGGGTCGCGGACCCTGTGCTCCAGGCGGAGCGCGAGCTCGGCGGCGGCGATCAGCCCTCCGCCGAAGGCGAGTCCCGCGACGAAGCGGACCAGAGGCGAGAGCAGTCCGGCCTCGATCGAATAGCGGACGATGAGCACGCCGGCGACGGCCAGGGTGATCCCGCCGGCCCAGATCGGAAGGCGTCGGCCGAACAATTCCTCGAACCCGAAGCCGCGCGCCGGCTCGGGATCGGCGGTCTCCGGCTCCGGCGCCAACAAGCGCTCGGGCTCCGCCTTCGGAAGATTCTCGGGCTCGGTCTCCGGCGCGGCCGCTTCGACAGGGTCCGCGGCCGGGATCGGCTCGGCCTCCCACCAGCGTTCGACGGGCGGCGCGGGGGCTTGGGCGAACGCGGCGGGAGCAGGCGCCGCGAGGGGCGCAGCCGGACCGGATTCCGCAAATTCGAGGCGTCGCTCGAGGGCGTGGATGCGGGTCCACATCTGGCCCAGGACGATGAAGACGACGAGGAAGACGAGGACTTCGAACACGGCTTTTCTCCGCTCAGGCCCCGATTCGATAACCGACAAATGATCACTGTTCAATTAAAATAATAGACACTGTTCATTTTCTTGGGCAGGCGTTGCGCCATGGGCAGACGATCGGACCACAGCCGCGCCGAGCTCGAGCGGATGATCATCCTGGAAGGCCATAGGCAGCTGGCCGAGGTCGGCTTCTCGCGCTTCTCGGCGCGCGAGGTCGCCAAGCGGATCGGCTATTCGATCGGCACCATCTACAATGTGTTCGGCACCCACGACCGGCTGATCCTCGCGATCAACACCCGCACCTTCCGGCTCTGGGCCGATCATTTGCGGGCCCGGCTGGAATCGACCGACGCCGACCGCATCCGCACCCTCGTCGAAGGCTATTTCAGCTTCGCCCGCGAGAATCCGAACCTGTGGATGGCGATTTACGACCACCGCCTTCCGCCGGACGTGCCGATGCCGCCCGAATATGATGCCGAGCGCCGCGAGCTCACCGAGATCGTCGCCACGGAGATCGCCGCGGTCCTGCCGGAGATCGAGCGCCCGGAGGCGCCCCGCCTCGCCCGCTCGCTGGTCGCGACGGTGCACGGCCATTGCACCTTCGCCCTCAACGGCTCCTTCGCCCTGATGGGCGAGACCGACCCCGTGGAGCTCGCCTTGGCCCGGGTCCGCGAATCGCTGGCGGCGGCCAAAGGCGGCGTTCCGGGCGCGTAGAGGAAAATGGTCGGGGAGAGAGGATTCGAACCTCCGGCCCCTGCCTCCCGAAGACAGTGCTCTACCAGGCTGAGCTACTCCCCGACCGGAACCGGCTCGAAGGCCGCCCGGGAGACAGGGGGCGCTCAATAAGGGAGGCTTTCCGGGAGCGCAAGCGGGCTGTTCCACTACCGTCATGCCGGACTTGATCCGGCATCCATGAACACGGCGGGACCCGGATTCCGCCCGCGGTGTTCATGGACCCCGGATCAAGTCCGGGGTGACGATCCCAGATTTCAGCGTCCGAGCGCGGCGATCATCTCGGCGATGCTCGTGAACTTCTCGCGAGGGGATCCCTCGCGGGCCCGGCCGGTCTCGGCCGCCTCGATCCTTTGCCAGTCGCGGAAGGCGACCGGCTCGACCCCGCGGGCGTGGAGCAAGGTGTCGAGGCCGGGGCCGCCGGTCTTGCCGCCGCCGGGCGGGAAAGCGGCGTGGATCGTCTCGGCGACCTCGAAGCCGTCGGGGCGGTTGGTGCCGATCGTTCCGGTCGGCCCGCGCCGGGACCAGCCGACGCAAAAGAGGCCGTCCCCGATCACCCCGTCCCGGTTGGCGAAGCGGCCGCGGCCATGCTCGTAGGGAATGCCCTCGATCGGCGGGGTCTGGTAGCCGATGCAGCTGATCACCAGGCCGCAGGGAATCGCGTAGCGCTCGCCGGTGCCGACCGAGCGCAAATCGGCGGTCAGCTCGGTGCGCTCGACGATCAGCCGCTCGACCCGTTCCGCGCCCTCGATCGCGACCGGCATCGCGAAGAAATCGAAGTCGATCGTCTTGGCCTTGTCCTGCGCAAGGCCGGCGAAGCTGCGCAAATGGGTGACCGACTTGCGCATGCCCGGCTCGAGCAGGGAGTCGTCGACCTCGGGCGGGAAGTCGGCGAGGTCGACCCTGGGCGCCGCCGCCTCGAGATGGCCCAATTCGCCCAGCTCCTTGGGGGTCATGGCGATCTGGTGCGGCCCGCGCCGGCCGAGCACATGGATGCGGCGGATCGCGCTTGCCTCCAGAGCGTCGAGAGCCCGGCCGACGATATCGGAGCCGGCGAATTCGGAGCGCGTCTTGGCGAGGATCCGTGCGACGTCGAGGGCGACGTTGCCGGTGCCGATCACCGCCGCCGCCTCGACATCGAGCGGGGGGTCGAGCCCGGCGAAATCGGGATGGCCGTTGTACCAGCCGACGAAGGCCGCGGAGCCGACCACGCCCGCAAGGTCGCTTCCGGGCAGGTCGAGCGGCCGGTCGTTCGGCGCTCCGGTGGCGAGGACGACCGCGTCGTACAATTGGGTCAGCTCCGCCACGGTCACGTCCGGGCCGACGCAGACATTGCCGACGAAGCGGACATTGGCCGACAGCGCCACTTTCTCGTAGCGCCGGTAGACCGCCTTGATCGACTGGTGGTCGGGGGCGACGCCCGAGCGGATCAGCCCGTAGGGGACGGGCAACCGGTCGATCATGTCGATCTGGATCTCGTCGCCATAGAGCTTCTGGAGCGCCTCGGCGGTATAATAGCCGGCCGGACCGGAGCCGATGATCGCCACATGCCGCATCTGCCCGAAGCCCCCTTTGTCCGTCCGGCCGCGATGCTAGCGCCGCGCCGGGCAGAGGCAAGCCGCCTTCGTCATTGCCGGTTCAGGCGGGCGGGCGCAGGACGGCGCCATGAAGACCGCGCTCCTCCTCCTCGCCGCCGTTGCCGCCCCCGCGCTCGCCGAGACTCCCGTCAAGCGCGAGGAGGCCAGCATCCCCTTCGCCAACCACCGCCACGCCATCCGCAATTTCGAGGCGCCGAGCGACGAGCTCGTCTATCTCCAGGACCGGCAGAAGCGCTGGTACCGGGCGGACGTCGGCCATTGCTTCGGCCTCAAATGGGCCCATGCGATCGGCTACGACACGCGCGGTGGGATCAGTCTCGACAGCTTCGGCGCCCTATTGGTCGACGGCCAGCGCTGCCCGATCGTCTCGCTCACGCGAAGCGACGGCCCGCCGCGCAAGGCGAAGCGCAAGAAGAGTTGATGCTCCCAGGCGAAGGCCGGAGCCCAGTCCCCCGCTCGGTCTGCCGCTGGGCCCCGGCCTTCGCCGGGGAACGCGCTAGCTCTTGCTCTTGTCCTCGAGCATAGCCGCGCCCTGGCTCCGGATCAGCGGCTCGATCATCCCTCGGAAAAAGGTCAGGGCCGGCGGCAGGTCGATCGTCAGCCGGACCACGCTCTCCTGGACGTCGATCTGCGCCGCGACCTGCTGGCCCATCGCGCCGATGTCGAGGTCGAGCCGGTTGCCGGTCCAGCGCGAGCCGACCTGGGCTCCGCCCGGAATGTGGCCGGCGAGCTTGCCGACGTTGCGCTCGATCCGGCGCCGGGCCTCCTCGGCGCCGAGTTTGTGGGGAAGGTCGACGGTCATGGGATTGTTCATGGCGCGCCTTTAGCGAGGCCGGACGCTCCCCCCAAGGCTTTTCGCGCTGTGGTTCGGCGGGCACAGTCGGGGCGCCATTTTTGCATTGCAGCGGAAAAGCCTTCCCTGCCGCCCGGATTGCCATAAGCTGGCGCGGATTTGCGACGGGGGTCGCGTTTTTCGGGGGAATTCAAATGCTTCGCACGTCGCGCATCGCTCTGCTGACGACTCTTTCCTCGCTCGCCCTCGCCGCGGGCCCCGCTTTCGCCCAGGACGCCGACCCCGCCGAGGGGGAAGTCGTGGTCGCCGACGCCAGGGCCGAGGCGCCCGCCGGCAATGACGAGACGATCGTCATCACCGGCACCCGACGGACCGACCGCACCGTCGCCGACAGCCCGGTTCCGGTCGACGTCATCGGCTCCGACCAGATCGTCAATTCGGGCCAGACCGAGACCAACAAGATCCTCAACCAGCTGGTCCCCTCGTTCAACTTCCCGCAGCCCTCGATCGCCGACGGTTCCGACGCGCTCAGGCCGGCGACCCTGCGCGGCCTCAGCCCGGACCAGACCCTGGTCCTGATCAACGGCAAGCGCCGCCACGTCGCCTCGCTCCTGAACATCAACGGCACCGTCGGCCGCGGCAGCGCCGCCGGCGACATGAACCTGATCCCCGGCCTCGCCATCGGCCGGGTCGAGGTGCTTCGCGACGGCGCCGCCGCCCAATATGGCTCGGACGCGATCGCCGGGGTGATCAACATCCAGCTCAAGAACAGCGCCCATGGCGGCCGGGTCTCGGCGACCTGGGGCAAATATTTCACGACCATCGACAATGTCGCGAACGTCACCGGCCTTCAGCTGAACGGCGCCGGCCAGCCGCAGCTCGATCCGGCCGACAATCGCTATTTCCTCGCCAATACCGACGGCGACCGCGACGCGGACGACGGGCGGCAGCTCACCATCGGGGCCAATATCGGCGTCCCGATTGGCGCCAACGGCTATTTCAACGTCACCGGCGAGATTCGCGAGCGCAACCGCACCAACCGCGCCGGCTTCGACCTCAGGCCCAATTACTTCCGCCCGACGGCCGCCTTCGACCCGCGCGAGGCCGGCTTCAACCGGCTCCAGTTCCGCTTCGGCGACCCCGACAGCGTCGACTATAATCTGTTCATCAACGCCGGCATGGAGGTCGCCCCCGACTGGGAGCTCTACGCCTTCGGCTCCTACGGTCATCGCGACACGGTCAGCGCCGCCAACTGGCGGCAGCACAGCGCAGCCGCCAACCGCGATTTCAGCGTGCTCGCGCCCAATCAGGATCCGGGCCCGGCCAATTTCGTCCCGCTGACTCCGGACGGCTTCCTGCCGCTGATCGACACCGATCTCGACGACATGGCCGGAACGCTCGGCCTGCGCACCGACTTCGGCGGCTGGAAAGCGGATCTGTCGTTCGGCCACGGCCAGAACAGGTTCGACTATATCGTGCGCAACACGGTCAACACGTCGTTCGGGCCGCAGAGCCAGCGCGTGTTCGACGCGGGCGGGCTGTTCTACGCCCAGGACATCGCCAATCTCGATTTCTCGAAGCAATACGAGATCGGCTTCGCCAAGCCGCTCTCGGTCGCCATCGGCGCCGAATATCGCAAGGAGCATTTCGAGATCCGGCCGGGCGACCTCCAGTCCTACGCGATCGGACCCTTCTTCCGGGCGCCGATCGCCGGCACCACGGCGGCGAATTGCGCCACTCAGCAGGGCGTCTTCAACGCGGGCACGAGCGTGTGCACCTTCCCCGGCCGGGCCGCGCCGGCGGGCGCTCAGGGCTTCCCCGGAATTCCGGCCAACAGCGCCACCGACGTCGGCCGCCACAGCTGGGCCGCCTATGTCGAGCTCGACACCGACATCGTCGAGGGCGTCACCACCACCATCGCCGGCCGCTACGAGAATTTCTCCGATTTCGGCTCGACGTGGAACGGCAAGTTCGCCGCCCGCTGGGAGGTGGTCGACGGCTTCGCCCTGCGCGGCTCGATCTCGAACGGCTTCCGGGCGCCGTCGCTCCACCAGCAATTCTTCTCCACGACCTCGACCAATTTCGTCGGCGGAGTTCCGGTCGATATCGCCACGCTCCCGGTCGGAGCGCCGGCGGCGCGTGCCCTCGGCTCGCAGGACCTCAAGCCCGAAAAGTCGCTCAACATGAGCCTCGGCGCGACCGCCAATCCGCTCCGCGGCCTCACCATCACCGCCGATCTCTACCAGATCGACATCGACGACCGCATCGTCCTGACCGAGATCCTCGGCACCAACGGCACCGGCAACACCGCCCCGGTTCAGGCGGCGGTGACCGCCCTTCTCGCCTCGAGCGGCTTCCCGCAGGTCGGCGCGGCGCGCTTCTTCATCAACGGCCTCGACACCCGCACCAAGGGCCTCGACGTCGTCGCCGTCTATCGGGCGCGGATGGGGAATATGGGCAATTGGTCGCTGAGCGCCGCCTATAATTACAACAAGACCCGGATCGACCGGCGTCTCGCCACGCTCGGGCCGCTCGCCACCATTCCCGGCCTCGTCCTGTTCGGCCGGGTCGAGGGACTTCGCTTCACCGAGGGCCAGCCGCGCGACAAGATCGTGTTCAGCGCCGACGGCGATATCGGCGATTTCGGGATCACGGCGCGCACCACCCGCTACGGCAAGGTCGTCTCGCCCGGCGCCGCGGCGCCGCTCGGCGCCGACGCAGCGAGCCTGACCGCCTTCGGGCCGGACGACATCTTCCTCAAGGCCAAGTGGATCACGGATCTCGAATTCCGCTACAAGGCGGTCAAGAATCTCGAGCTCGCGATCGGCGCCAACAATCTGTTCGACGTCTATCCGTCGCGCTCGCCCTTCGGGCCGCGGCCGGTGGGCGGGCTCTATCCGGCCAACCAGGAATATATCCCCTTCTCGATCTTCTCCCCCTTCGGCTTCAACGGCCGCTTCCTCTACGGCCGGGTCTCGCTCGACTTCTAGAAGGCTCAGATCCTCCCCCGGATTTCCGGGGGAGGGGGACCAGGCGAAGCCTGGTGGAGGGGTCTTGCTGACTCTGTAGAACCCCTCCACCGCGCTTCGCGCGGTCCCCCTCCCCGAGAAATCTCGGGGAGGAATTTCTCCGAACCCCCGCCTTTCGGCCGGGGTGACGAACCGCCGCCGCCTTCCTACATAGGCCGCCTCAGGCAAAGGCGGTCACAATGTCCGACATCCCCGTTTCCAGGCGCGGCTTCCTAGGTTCGGTCGCGGCCGTCGCCGTCGCCGCGGGCGCCGGCTACGCGCTCTTCGGCCGCAGCGGCGGCGCCGCCGAGGCGGCCGAACGCTTCGAAGTCACCCGGACTCCCGCCGAATGGCGCCGGCTGCTCGGCCCGCAGCGCTACGCCGTGCTCCGCGAAGCCGCCACCGAGCGCGCCGGCTCGAGCCCGCTCGACCGGGAGAAGCGCCGGGGCAATTTCCTGTGCGCCGGCTGCGACTTGCCGGTCTACAGCTCGGCCGCCAAGTTCGACAGCGGCACCGGCTGGCCGAGCTTCACCGCGCCGCTTGCCAACGCCGTCCGAACCCGCCCCGACCGTGTGCTGTTCATGGTCCGCACCGAGGTCCATTGCCGGCGCTGCGGCGGCCATCTCGGCCATGTCTTCGACGACGGCCCGAAGCCGACCGGCAAGCGCTTTTGCATGAACGGCCTCGCCCTGAAGTTCCGGCCGGCATGACCCGCGCCCGGCAAGCCCTGCTCGGCGCCCTGCTCCTGCTGGCGGGGTTCGCGATCGCTCTTTACGCGCCCCATCCGGGCGCCGCGGCGCCCCGGGCCCGGCTCGCCTCGGCGGTGTTCGCGGGCGGCTGCTTCTGGTGCACCGAAGCCGATTTCGACAAGATAGCGGGAGTCGTCTCGACCACCTCCGGCTATGCCGGCGGCAAGACCGTCAACCCGACCTACGAGCAGGTCTCGGCCGGCGGCACCGGCCATATCGAGTCGGTGCGGGTGGTCTACGATCCCGCCAAGGTGAGCTATCCGACTTTGGTCGCCCGCTTCTTCCGGACCGTCGACCCGCTCGATTCCGGCGGCCAGTTCTGCGACCGCGGCTCTCAGTATCAGACCGCCATCTTCGTCGCCAACGAGCGTGAGCGCCAGGTCGCGCAGGCGACGAAGGCAAGGGCCGCCGCCGTGCTTAGGAAACCCGTCGCGACCCTGATCCTTCCCGCCGCGCGCTTCTACCCGGCCGAGGGCTATCATCAGGATTATTACCGCAAGAATCCGGTCCGCTACAAATATTACCGCTGGCGCTGCGGCCGCGAGGCGCGGCTGACCCAGGTCTGGGGCAAATCCGCCGGCCATTGAGCCGCCGCCTTGCCCCCTGCCGCCGCCGCTCCTAGCGTCCGCGCGCGTTCCACAGGGGTTTCAGCCATGCGTCTTCGCCTTGCCTTGCTCGCCGCCACACTCTTCTCCGCTCCCGCCCTCGCCGAGGTGGAAAAGCCCGCCGCCATCGTCGCCGACGGCATCCCCGCCGTGCCCGACGCGCTCGCCGAACGGACCCGGCCCTATATGGAGTTCCGAACCGCCGCCCTCCAGGGCTGGAATCCGGCGAAGCGATCGCTCGCCATCACCACCCGCTTCGGCCGATTCTTGGCGCATCGGTGAAGAAATACAAAAATCGCATCGGTCGAGCGGACGCGCTCGTTCTTGTACCTTCGTGCCTTCTCTCAAAAAAATATTGGCCTGCGGCCGGGAGGGAGGCGCGGGCCTGTTG
>JBEVDE010000368.1:0-8322 GCA_040514175.1 Allosphingosinicella sp.
ATCCCTCTGACCTGTCTTTACCAATTCGTTTGCAGCGATATCTCGCGCTAGTCTCTCTGCAAGAGGTCGCACGATTTGCTTGAGGGGCAAACGCAAACCTGAACGTGCTAACAAGGAAATAACGCTCAAGGCCGAACGACGCAGAGCGAAGGGGTCTTTCGAGCCCGTCGGTATTTCTCCAATGGCAAAGAAGGATACGATCGTATCCAGTTTATCCGCCAGGCTCACCGCCACCGTCACCGGGGCGGTCGGCACCTCGTCCCCCTGCCCCACCGGCTTGTAATGGTCGCGCACCGCGTCGGCGACGGCCGGATCCTCCCCCTGCGCCCTCGCGAGGTGGCCGCCGATCTGGCCCTGGAGCTCGGGGAATTCGCCGACCATCTGGGTGACGAGGTCGGCCTTGCAGAGGCGGGCGGCGCGTTCGGCCTGGTCGGCGAGATCTCTCCCCTCTCCCTGCAGGGGAGAGGGAAAGGCCGCGTCAGCGGCCGAGGGTGAGGGCGTGCTGCCCGTGCCCTCACCCTGGTTCGCTTCGCGAACCTGTCCCTCTCCCCTGGAGGGAGAGGGGTTTACGATGCCTTCTTCCACCAGCCATCTGGCCAGCTTGGCGACCCGCTCGACCTTGTCGGCGACGGTGCCGAGCTTCTCGTGGAAGACGATGTCGCCGAGCTTCTTCGCCTGCTCTTCGAGCGGGACCTTGAGATCCTGCTCCCAGAAGAATTTCGCGTCGGAGAGACGGGCGGAGAGGACTCGCTCGTTGCCGGCGACGATCGAGGCGCCGCCGTCGCTCGCCTCGATGTTGGCGGTGCAGACGAAGTTCGGCGCCAGCGCCCCTTGCCCGTCCAAGCAGGCGAAATATTTCTGGTTGGTGCGCATGGTGAGCTGGATCACCTCGCGCGGGACGTCGAGGAAGGCGGGATCGAAGCCGCCAAGCAGGGGCACCGGCCATTCCGTCAGGCCGGCATTCTCGGCGACGAGGCCCTCGTCCTCGACCAGGGTAAGGCCGGCGGCGGCCGCGGCGGCGCGCGCGCCCTCGGCGACGAGGCGGCGGCGCTCGGCCGGGTCGACGACGACGTGGCAGGCGTGGAGCTTCTCGACATAATCCTGGGCGCCGCCCAGAGTGATGGCGCCGGGATGGTGGAAGCGGTGGCCCAGGGTCGCGGCGCCGCTTCGGATTCCGGCGATCTCGAACTCGACGATCTCCTCGCCGAGCAAGGCGACGATGCCCTGCAGGGGGCGGACCCAGCGCGGGCTTTCGGTCGAGGCCGACGCCTCGCCCCAGCGCATCGACTTGGGCCAGGGGAAAGCGCGGACGATGGCGGGGATCGCTTCGGCGAGGACCGCGGAGGTGGCCCGGCCGGGCTTGTCGACGATCGCAAAGAGCACGCCGTCGCGCTCCTCGAGCTGGTCCTTGGTCAGGCCGGTCTTGCGCAGGAAGCCTTCCAGCGCCTGCTCAGGGGCGGAGGCGCGCGGGCCCTTGGTCTCCTCCCGAACGGCGGCCGTCTCGGCGGGGAGACCGCGGGCGATGAGCGCCAGGCGGCGCGGCGTGGCGTAGGTCTCGATCGCCTCCGCCTTCAGGCCGGCGCTTGAGAGCTGCTCTGAAAAGAGGCGCGCAAGGTCCTGCTGCGCCTTGCCTTGCATCCGCGCAGGTATCTCTTCGGAGAGGAGCTCGAGGAGGAAATCAGGCATGCGCGAGCCCATGCGCGACGCGAAGCAGAATAGATGGTTCACGCGGAGGCGCGGAGGCGCGGAGGGACAGCGGCCGGCTTGCCGGCCCAATCTTTCCGATGAGTCGGTCAGGGCGGGCGCTGCGCGCCGACATGGGCTCGGCCCTCCGCGCCTCCGCGCCTCCGCGTGAACCCCTCCTCAAGTCGCCCACCCGTTTTTCTCCATCCAGGCCTGGCAGGCGCCTTTGGCCAGGTCCCTGACCCGGCCCATATAGGCCTGGCGCTCGGCGACGGAGATGACGCCCCTCGCCTGCAGGGTGTTGAAGATGTGGCTGGCCTTGATCGCCTGGTCGTAGGCGGGGAGCGGGAGCTTCGCTTCGATCAGGGCGCGGCATTCGTCCGCGACCATGGTGAATTGCCTGAACAGGGTTTCGGTGTTGGCGCGCTCGAAATTGTAGGTGCTCTGCTCGACCTCGTTCTCGTGGAAGACTTCGCCGTAAGTGACGCCCTCATCGTTGAAGGCCAGGTCGTAGACGTTGTCCTTGCCCTGGACGTACATGGCGAGGCGCTCGAGGCCGTAGGTGAGCTCGCCGGCGACGGGCTTGCAGTCGTAGCCGCCGACCTGCTGGAAATAGGTGAATTGGGTCACTTCCATGCCGTCGCACCACACTTCCCAGCCGAGGCCCCAGGCGCCCAGCGTCGGCGATTCCCAGTCGTCCTCGACGAAACGGATGTCATGCTTCAGGAAATCGATGCCGATCGCGGCGAGGCTGCCGAGATAGAGGGCCTGGAGGTCCGGCGGGCTCGGCTTCAGGATCACCTGATATTGGTAATAATGCTGGAGCCGGTTCGGATTCTCGCCGTAGCGGCCGTCGGTCGGGCGGCGGCAGGGCTGGACGTAGGCGGCCTTCCAGGGTTTCGGACCGAGGCTTCGAAGGGCGGTGGCGGGGTGGAAGGTGCCGGCGCCCATCTCGACGTCGTAGGGCTGGAGGATCAGGCAGCCCTGACGGCTCCAATAATCGTGGAGGGTGAGGATCAGCGATTGGAAGCTGGGGGGCCGGTCCACCGGGGTTCGCACCTGCAACAAAGGGTCAGGGCGCTCTGGCGCAGGCGGCGGGGAGGGTCAAGCGGAGCCGCTCGCGATTGACCGGCCGAAGCAAAACCGCGATACCGCAGGAGGGGCGTAAATCTGTCGGGCGGGCGTGACATGAGGTTCAGATCGCTGAGTTTTTCGCCGAGGCTCGCCGGGAGCCTGTGGCTCTTGCCGCTGGCCGCGCTCGTCTGTGCGCCGGCGTCCGCCGCGCCCGTCTACAAGGACGGCGCGGGCAAGGACGCGCCCGCGGCCGCGCCCCAGCCCGAGCCCAGGCCGGCTTTGTGGCTGCTCGCCGACGACGACACCAAGATTTACATGTTCGGAACGATCCACGTGCTTCCGCCGGGATTCCGCTGGCGCTCGGCGGCGCTCGACAAGGCGGTCGGCGAGTCGGCGGAGCTGGTCGTCGAGACCTATGAGGCGCCGGGGACCGAGGACAGTTTCGAGAACATGGCCGGGTTCTTCGCCGAGAAGCCGGTGCCGATCCTCCAACGGGTCCCAAAGAAGAAGCGCAAGCCCCTGAAGGCGGCGATCGAGGCGGCGGGGGTGCCCCTGCCAATGCTCGACCGGATGCACAGCTGGGCGGCGGCGATGACGCTCGGGATCGCCCAGATGCTTCAGGAATATGGAGTCGAGGATCCATCCGGCGCGCCGGGGGTCGAGGACGTGCTCGAGGAGAATTTCCGGGGATCGGGCAAGCCGATCCTCAGCGTCGAGGACGGCAATGCGGTGCTCGCCTCGATGAGCGCGCTTCCCGAAAATGTGCAGACCCAATTGCTGCTCGAGGCGATCGCTCCGCCGGCGGGCGATTCGCCGGCGGCGCTCGGGGTCGGCGAGGCCGACTGGGTGGCAGGCCGCGCCGAGGCGCTCGACCTGGAGGCCGAGCCGGGCTTCCCGCCGGCTTTGTTCGACGTGCTCGTGCGCCGGCGCAACGCCGCCTGGACCTTGTGGCTGGAGGAAAGGCTGAAGAAACCGGGCACTTTGCTGTTCGCGGTCGGCGCCGGGCATCTCGCCGGGCGCGAATCCGTCCAGGCGATGCTGGCGAAGCGCGGCCTCGCCGTGAAGCGGATCGATTAGGCCCGACGGCTGGCAATTCGATGCCTGACACCCAATCTGTAAGTCCTCCCCGGCATTTGTCGGGGAGGGGGACCGCGCGAAGCGCGGTGGAGGGGTTCTGCGGAGTCCGAAAGGCCCCTCCACCAGGCTTCGCCTGGTCCCCCTCCCCCGGAAATCCGGGGGAGGATTTTAGAAGTTTTTCGGCGGAGTAAATTTATGGCGGCGTTCGGGAAGACCTGGCTTCGGGCCGCGCTTGCGGGGCTGCTGCCGCTCACCGCCTGCGCCGCCGAGGCGGCGCCGGCGCGTCCGGCGATGTGGAAGGTCGCCGATTCCGACACGATTCTCTATCTGTTCGGGACCATCCACCTCCTGCCCGAGGGCCAGGGGTGGCGCACCGCGGCGATGGACAAGGCTCTCGCCGGCTCGGACGAGCTGGTGCTCGAGGTCGCCAATGTCGACGACATGATGGCCGCGGCCCAGGCCATGGCCAAGCTCGGCCTGTCGCCGGGCCTGCCGCCGATCGCCGAGCGGATTCCGGAAGCGAAACGGGCGGCGATGCGCTCGATGATCGCCGAGAGCGGCTATCCCGAGGCGATCTTCGACCGGCTTGAGACCTGGGCGGCGGCCATGACCCTGCTCGGAGTCACCTTCAAGCGGCTCGGCCTCGACCCCTCGCTCGGGGTCGAACGGCAGATCGGAGCGCCCTTCCGGGCTTCGGGCAAGAGGGTGACGGGGCTCGAGACCGTCGAGCAGCAGCTGGGCTTTCTAGACACTTTGTCCGAGGACGCCCAGCGCGCCATGCTCCTGTCGGTGGTCGAGGACAGCGCCGAGACGAGGGCGCAGTTCAAGCAGATGCTGGCCGCCTGGGCGAGCGGCGACCTCAAGGGGATCGCCCGGACCTTCGACGACGAGACCCAGATGTCGCCCGAACTGAAGGCGGCGCTGATGAGCCGGCGCAACGCGGCCTGGGCGGAGACTCTGGCGAAGAGGATGGAGAGGCCGGGCACGGCCTTCGTCGCCGTCGGCGCGGGCCATCTGGTCGGCGAGGAGTCGGTCCAGGCGATGCTGGCGAAGAAGGGGCTGAAGGCGGAAAGGGTGCAGTGACTCGGCGCAGCGCGAGCCGTTGGAAGCTCGCTGCGTCATCCCGGACCTGATCCGGGACCCATGAACACGGATCGTGGCGAATTGCGCATGTCCGTGTTCATGGGTCCTGACTTTCGTCAGGATGACGAAGCGAACCGACGCCGCCCGGCGCGCTTCCCTTGCCTTCTCGCCCCCCCTCGGCTAGAGGCGCCGCTTCCCCGTTCATGGTCATCCCTGGAGGCGTGAGCGCGGGCGTTTGAACTCTTAACTTTCAATTTTGGAGACATGCACATGAGCGAACAGCTTACGCTGTCGGCCGAGACGCGCGAACGGGCGGGCAAGGGAGCCTCCCGCGCAATGCGTCGCGAAGGCCGAGTGCCCGCCGTCGTCTACGGCAACAAGGAAGAGCCCCTCGCCGTCCACGTCGAGGAAAAGGCGCTGATGAAGATGCTGAACACCGGCCACTTCATGAACTCGGTCGTGATGATCGAGGTCGCCGGCGGCACCACCGCCCGGACCCTTCCCAAGGACGTCCAGTTCCACCCGGTCAGCGACCGGCCGCTGCATGTCGACTTCCTGCGCATCTCCGAGCACAGCAAGGTGCACGTCAACGTCCCGATCAAGTTCACCGACGAGGAGCGCTCGCGCGGCCTCAAGCGCGGCGGCGTGCTCAACACCGTGCGCCACGAGCTCGAACTGGTCTGCGACGCGGCCGAGATCCCTGACGAGATCGAGATCAGCCTGGCCGGACTCGACATCGGCGATTCGCTGCACATCTCGGCGGTGACCCTGCCCAAGGGCACCGAGAGCGCGATCACCGACCGCGACTTCACCATCGCCACCATCGTCGCCCCCTCGGGCCTCAAGATGGACGAGGAAGACGCCGCCACCGCCGCCGAGGCTCCGGCTCCGACCGAAGTGCCGCTGGTCGGCGAGGAAGAGGCCGAAGGCGAGGCCGAAGAAGGCTGATGGCCATCCTGAGCTGGCTCGGCGCGCTCTTCGGTCCGAGGACCGTCGAGGTGCCGGGCCAGCCCCAGGATATGCCCGAGGCCGGCGACTGGGGGGATTTCGAGCCCGTGCAGATCTGGGTCGGCCTCGGCAATCCCGGCGCGAGCTACGCCATGCACCGGCACAATGTCGGCTTCATGGCGGCGGATTCGATCGCCGCGACCCACAATTTCGAGCCGCCCAGGAAGAGCTTCCACGGCTGGGCCCAGCAGGGGCGGATCGCCGGGCAGCGGATCCTCCTCCTGAAGCCCGCCACCTTCATGAACGAGAGCGGCCGGGCGGTGCGCTCGGCGATGGACTTCTTCAAGAAGACGGTCGGCGACGTCACGATCTTCCACGACGAGCTCGATCTCGCCCCGTTCAAGGTCAAGGTGAAGACCGGCGGCGGCACCGCCGGGCATAACGGCCTGCGCTCGACCGACGCCCATATCGGCAACGCCTTTCGCCGGGTGCGGATCGGGATCGGCCATCCCGGCCACAAGGACCGGGTGACCGGCCACGTTCTGGGCAATTACGCCAAGGCCGAACAGGACCGGCTCGCCGACATGCTCGGCGCCCTCGCCGCGGAGGCCGAGTGGCTGGCGAAGGGCGACGACGCCCGCTTCATGAACGAGGTCGCGCTCAGGCTTCAGGATTAATTCGGTGTCAGACACCATTTTTGAGCGGCTGGGACAGCGAACGACTTAATTGGTGCCTGGCACCAATTTTTCCCGGCGGGGCGCTTGCGGGTGGCGTCTCTCGCCCGGGACTGACAGGCTGGGACCGATGCGGCGTTTTCTCTATCTCGGCCTCGGCTTCGCGTCGGTCGGCCTCGGCACGGCCGGGATCTTCCTGCCGCTGCTTCCGACCGTTCCGTTCATGCTGCTCGCGGCCTTCTTCTTCGCCCGAAGCTCGCCCCGGCTGGAGGCCCGGATCCTCGATCATCCGCGCTTCGGGCCGCACGTCAGGGCCTGGCGCGAGCGGGGCGCGATCAGCCCCGCCGGCAAGCGCGCCGCCCTCTTCGCCTTCGCGTTCAGCGCCGTCCTCGGCTTCGTCCTCCTCCCCTTCCCCTGGCTGCTCGTGCCGGCCGCCGCCGGGCTCGTCGGCGGGAGCTGGATCGCGACCCGGCCGGAGGGGTAGATCCTCCCCATCGAAGATGGGGAGGGGGACCACCCGAAGGGTGGTGGTGGGGTAGCTGGAACAGACCTCGCCATTTACCCCTCCACCGGGCTTCGCCCGGTCCCCCTCCCCGGCAAATGCCGGGGAGGATTTTCAGCGGGTCGCTCTTGCCCTCCTCGATCGCGGCGCAGCCGCAAAGTCGGGTTATTCGGATTGCAAAACAGGCGGTTGCGGCCGGCGGAGAGGCAGGATAGCGTAAGGCGTTTTCCGGGGGAGCGGATGGTGGGACGGTTACGATCAGCCATAGCGGCCATGCTCATGCTGGCGCCGGTCGCGGCGGCGGCGGAGCCGGTCTATTTCCACAAGCCGGACGTCGGGCGCGAGGCGTTCGAGGCCGACCTTTCGGAATGCGTCGGCCTCGCCGGCGGGGTCCGGACGCCGCGCACCTACGCGCCTTATTCCCCCAACGTCTATGCGGCCGCCGCCGGCGCCTTCCTGGCTGGCTTCATGGCCGCGAAGGAGCAGCGCCACATGATGAAGAACGTGCTTCGCACCTGCATGACCGACAAGGGCTATCGCCGGGTCGAGGCGACCGACGCGGTGTCGGACGAGCTCAGGAAGATGGACAAAGCGGAGCGGGCGGCGCGGCTGTTCACGCTCGCCGCGGCGGCCGAGCCCGCCGGCCGGGTGCTTCCGCAATGAGCCGGCTCGCCCTCCTCGCCGCGCTCGCGCTCGCCGCCGCCGCGCCCGCCTCGGCCCGGACCTTGCCGAAGGTGCCGCCGGCGCTCAATCCGGCCAAGGCCTATATTCTCGTCGAATATAAGCTGCTCAAAAATCCGTTCGCCAACTTCCCGGGCTCGCGCAAGACGATGCCGCTCAAGTCCGGCCTCGCCTTCGGCCGCTACGATCCGGCGCTCGGCGACATCAGGGGCATGGGCAAGGCCGTCGGAAATCCGGTCCCGGCCGGGCAGCAGCCGATCGAGGGCTTCCGCTACAAGCCCGTCGCCAAGGGCCCGGCGACGAGGCTGATGCTGCTCGAGGTCGATCCGGGCCTCTGGGTCGTCCAGGGCTTCGGCACGACCAGCTTCTCGCTCGGCTCCTATTCGTTCGAGCTTGCGCCGGGCACGGTCACCGACCTCGGGGTCGTCGAGGCGGAGCCGGACTGGGCGGAGGGCCAGGATCCGCCTCAGATAAGCGACGTCTTCAAGGCCGGGCTCGCCGGTCCCTTCTCCAAATCGCCCGACATCGCGCCGATGCGGGCCGTCTTCCGCCCGCGGGCCGCCGGCGACATCCCGCTGCCCGCCGGAATCCCCGCCGACA
>JBEVDE010000006.1:0-5739 GCA_040514175.1 Allosphingosinicella sp.
GACGGAATCGCCTGGATCATCCGCAACCATCCCGAGATTTCCGACGGCCAGATCGGCAAGCTGATCGGCACCACCCGGACCACCATCGCCGCGATCCGCGACCGCAGCCACTGGAACATCGCCAACATCCAGCCCAAGGATCCGGTCACGCTCGGCCTGTGCTCGCAGCGCGAGCTGGACGCGATCGTCGCCAAGGCGGCCAAGGCCGCCGGCATCGAGCCGGCCCCTCAGGATCATCGTCTCGCCGGCGACCGCGAGGCCCTGATCGAGGAGCTTCGCCGCGAGCGCGACACCGCGGCCCGCGAAGCCGAGGCCGCGCACGCCGCCGAGGAAGCGGCCGAAGCCGCCCCGCGCGAGCCGACGGCCGATGACCTCTTCAAGAGCTGAGCCCGCCAGCCCCGACGTCTCCCTCACCGACCCGGACGAGGCCGATAGCCAGGCCTATACGCATCGGGGCCTGACCTATCCGCTCGGCCGCCGCGGCCCCGATCAGGGCGAGCTCGTCGCCCTGGCGGACGGAGTCGGCTGGGCGCGGCTGCCCATCCCGGGCTCGCTCCGGCATATCAACATCTGGGTGCTCGACGACGGGGAGGGCGTGGCGCTGGTCGACACCGGCCTCGACATCCCGCCCTGCCGCGAAGCCTGGGAGGCCCTGTTCGGCGGGCCGCTCGCCGGCCGCAGCGTCACCCGGGTGATCTGCACCCATTTCCATCCCGACCATCTCGGCCTTGCCGGCTGGCTGACCGGGCGTTTCGACGCGCCTTTGTGGATGACCCGCGGCGAATATCTGTTCGGCCGGATGCTGGTGAGCGATATCCGCGACGCGCCGCCGCGCGAGGCCGTCGCCTTCTGGCGCGCCGCGGGCTGGGACGAGGCCCGCATCGAGGCGGAATCGGCCAAGGGCTGGGGCCGTTTCGCCTCGGTCGTCAGCCCGATCCCGGTCAGCTACGTCCGCATCGAGGAAGGAAACCGGCTCCGCGTCGGCGACCGGACCTGGCGCGTGCTGGTCGGCAGCGGCCACTGTCCCGAGCATGCCTGCCTGATCGAGGACGAAGCCGGCCTGATGATCGCCGGCGACCAGGTGTTGCCGAGGATCACCTCGAACGTGTCGCTCGGGCTCAGCGAGCCGGAAGCCGATCCGCTCGGCGAGTGGCTCGCCTCGATCGAGAAATTGAAGGGCCTGCCCGACTCCCTCCTCGTCCTGCCCTCGCACGGCGAGCCCTTCACGGGGCTGCACGCCCGCCTCGACGCCCTCGCGTTCGGCCACCGCGACCGCCTCGACGCGCTCCATGCCAGGCTCGACGAGCCGCGACGCGCCGTCGACTGCTTCGGAACGCTATTCGCCCGTCAGATCGACGATTCCATGCTCGGCCTCGCCACCGGCGAGGCGCTGGCGCATTTGCGGAGGCTCGAGGTGGAGGGACGCGCTGTGCGCGAGTCGAAGAGCGGCGTCTGGTGGTACCGCGCCGCCTGATCGTCCGGCGGCTGCGTCACTCCCGCCCGCCGGGGCACCGCCCCTCGGAATCGACCATCGCGAATTCCCAGGCGAGCGCGTTGCCGCCATCGTCGATCGTCGTCGCCTCATAGGCGCGCAGCGGGATGCATTCGTTCGGCGATTTGACGGTGTCGAAAGAGCCGCCCTTGTGGACGTAGGTCACCCGGCAATAGAGCAAATCGCCCCCCTTCGAATCCGCGCCGCGAGCCTGGCAGTCATAGTTGCGGACCCTGATGGCCTTGGGCGGCTTGAGGCAGACGGATCCCTTGCGGCACGCCAGCGGATGGGCGGCGAGGACGACATAATGCGCTCGGATCGCGGCTTCGAGCTCGAACGGGTCGGGCTGCGCCCCGGGCGGGATCGGCGCCGGACGGCGCGAATGGGCCGGCGACACGGCCTGGCCCGGCTGCGCCTGGATCGGCGCCGCCGAAACGAGAGCGGCCGCCAGGGCGGCGAGAGGCCTTGCACGAAACATGTCGCAGGCATCTCACAGCCGAGAGTGGCCGGCAAGGACGCCCGTCTCCTCGCCCGCGCTTGACCCTCGCCCGCACCGGGGCCAATGCTCCGGCCATGTCGGAAACTCCCGAACCCATTTCCGAACTCTCCTTCGAGGCCGCGCTGAAGCGGCTCGAGGAGATCGTGCGCCGGCTCGAGAGCGGCGAGGCGTCGCTCGACGAGTCGATCGACCTCTATGGCGAGGGCGATCGCCTCCGCCAGCAATGCGAGGCCCGGCTTCAGGCGGCGCAGGCGAAGATCGAGAAGATCCAGCTCGGCCGCGACGGCCAGCCGGGCGGCACAATCCCTTTCGACGCCGACTGAGCCGCCGCGGGTGGCGGATTCCTCGCTCCTCGCTCCGGCGCTGGGCCAGATCCGGGCCGAGATCGACGATTTTCTGTCCGCGCTGCTCGCCCCGCCGCCGGACCCGAGGGCGCGGCTCTACGAAGCGATGCGCTACGCCGCCATCGGCGGCGGCAAGCGGCTTCGACCCTTGCTGGTCGTCGCCTCATCGGCTCTCTTCCACGGGGCGCGCGAACGGGCGGTGCGGGTCGGGGCCGCGGTCGAGTGCATCCATGTCTACTCGCTGATCCACGACGATTTGCCGGCGATGGACGACGACGATCTGCGCCGGGGCAAGCCGACCCTTCACAAGGCCTATGGCGAGGCGACCGCGATCCTCGCCGGCGACGCGCTCCACGCCTTGGCCTTCGAGATACTCGCCGACGAGGCGACCCACGAGGACCCGTTCGTCCGTGCCGAGCTGATCGGCGAGCTCGCCCGCGCGGCGGGCCCGGCGGGGATGGCCGGCGGGCAGATGATGGACCTCGCCGCCGCCGAGGAAAGGCTCGACCTCGCCGCCGTCACCCGGCTCCAGCAATTGAAGACGGGCGCTCTCATCGGCTTCTGTCTGGAGGCGGGCGCGATCATGGGACGGGTGCCGCCCGACAAAAGGGCCAGGCTGCGCGGCTATGCCCGCGACGTCGGCCTCGCCTTCCAGATCGCCGACGACCTTCTCGACGAGGAGGGTCAGGAGGAGAAGACCGGCAAGAAGGTCGGCAAGGACCGCGCCAAGGGCAAGGAGACCTTCGTCACCCTGCTCGGCCACGACCGCGCCCGGCAGCAGGCCGAGCTTCTCGTCGGCCAGGCGGTCGATTATCTCAAGAGCTATGGCGCGGAGGCCGATTTGCTTCGGGCGATCGCGAGGTTCGCGGTGGAGCGGGACCATTGACGGGGGAGGAGCGAATGAGGACAGGCGTCTATCCGGGCACGTTCGATCCGATCACGCTCGGCCATATGGACATCATCCGGCGCGGCGCGAAGCTGGTCGACCGGCTGGTCATCGGGGTCACCACCAATCCGTCCAAGTCGCCGATGTTCTCGGTCGAGGAGCGGATGGCGATGGTGCGCCGGGAGGTCGCCGGCCTCGGCGAGGAGATAGAGATCGTCTCGTTCGATTCGCTGCTGATGGATTTCGCCGAGCGGCAGGGGGCCTCGATGATCGTCCGCGGCCTGAGGGCGGTCGCCGACTTCGAATATGAGTATCAGATGGCGGGGATGAATCAGCAGCTGAACGACCGGATCGAGACGGTGTTTCTGATGGCCGACGTCTCGCTCCAGCCGATCGCGTCGCGCCTGGTCAAGGAGATCGCCCTCTACGGCGGCGACATTTCGAAGTTCGTGCCGGTAGCGGTGGTGGCGGACGTCGCCCGCCGGGTGGCGGCGCTGGGCCGCAAAGGCACTTGATCCGGCCGCCCGCGCCGCGCAATAATCGCGCTCAAGAAAACGGATTTATCCGGGGAAATCCAGAAACATGCGTATCACGACTCTGCTGGCCCTGCTGCTCGGCCTGTTCCTCGCCGGTTCCGCGGCGGCACAGGCGCCGGCGACGAGCCTGACGCCGCCGCCGCTCGATCCCGAGAACACCCTGTTGCTCGACCTGTCGAGCGGCGGCCGGGTGGCGATCCAGCTCAGGCCCGACGTCGCCCCGGGCCATGTCGCCCGGATCAAGGAGCTGACGCGCAAGGGTTTCTACAACGGCCTCAGCTTCCACCGGGTGATCGACGGCTTCATGGCCCAGGGCGGCGACCCGACCGGCGACGGCACCGGCGGCTCCCAGCTTCCCGACCTCAAGGCCGAGTTCAACGGCCTTCCGCACGTCCGCGGAGCGATCGCCGCCGCCCGCCAGGGCGCCCCCGACGGCGCCGACGCGGCCACCGTCGCCAAGGCCGAGAACAGCGCCAACAGCCAATTCTACATCATGCTCGCGCCGCGGCTGTCGCTCGACCGCCGTTATACCGTCTTCGGCCGGGTGGTCAGCGGCATGAACTTCGTCGACGCGATCGAGAAAGGCGAGCCCCCGGCCAGCCCGAGCCGGATCCTGCAGGCGTCGATCGCCGCCGACAACAAGGCGCCGCCGGCCCCGGGCCAGATTTTCGCCGCGCCCGCCGCCCCGGCCGCCGGCGCCTCGCACGGCGGCATCGCCGCCGGCCCCGCCGTGCCGCCGCCGCCGTCGATCCGGCTCCCCGAATCCAAGCCCAAGCCGCCGCCCAAGAAGAGCCGGTAAGCACCCCGGTGCGCGTCGACGCCTTCGACTTCGCGCTGCCGCCCGACCGGATCGCGTTGAGGCCGGCGAGCCCGAGGGACTCGGCGCGCCTGCTCGTCCTGAGCGACGGCGGCGCCGAGGACCGGGCGGTGGCGGAGCTGCCTGGGCTGCTGAGCGCCGGCGACGTCCTCGTCTTCAACGACACGAAGGTCATTCCCGCCCAGCTCGAGGGGCGGCGCGGAGAGGCGCGGATCGGCGCGACCCTGCACAAGCGCGAGGGACCGCGCGAATGGCGCGCCTTCGTGCGCAACGCGAAAAGGGTCCGCGACGGCGACCGGATCGATTTCGGCAACGGCGTCGCCGCTGTCGCCGGCGACCGGGGGGAGGACGGCAGCCTCCGGCTCGCCTTCGAGGGCGAGGAGCCCGTCGAGCTTCTGCTCGAGCGCGCCGGGCGGATGCCGCTGCCCCCCTATATCGCCGGCAGGCGCGAGGCCGACGCGCGCGACGCCGAGGATTACCAGACCATGTTCGCCGCCGAGAAAGGCGCGGTCGCGGCGCCCACCGCCGCCCTCCATTTCACGCCGGAGCTGATGGCGGCGCTTGCCGAAGCGGGGATCGGTCACGAGATCCTCACCCTCCATGTCGGCGCCGGCACCTTCCTCCCGGTCAAGGCCGAGGACACGGCCGACCACCGGATGCACAGCGAATGGGGCCGGATCGACGGGGCCGTCGCCGGCCGCCTCAACGCCGCCCGCGCTGCCGGCGGCCGCCTCATCGCGGTCGGCACCACCTCGCTGCGCCTGATCGAAAGCGCCGCGCGCGAGGATGGCGTGATCGCGCCGTTCGAAGGCGACACGGCGATCTTCATCACGCCGGGCTACCGCTTCCGGGCCGTCGCCGGCCTGATCACCAACTTCCACCTGCCGCGTTCGACCCTGTTCATGCTGGTCTCGGCGCTGATGGGGCTCGACACGATGCAGGCGGCCTATGCCCACGCCATCGCCGAACAGTACCGCTTCTACAGCTACGGCGACGCCTCGCTGCTTCTTCCGGGGCTGGCGGCGCGCTAGGCGATTCGCCGATGCCACGCGCTCGATTGTCGCCGCGCGCAACGGCAGTCGAACCGCCGCGGACATTGGAAGAAGTTCGCTCGAATTCCCCCCAACCCCCGCAGAAAGTGCCTGCCTCACCATGAGGCGGAGAG
>JBEVDE010000157.1:0-10361 GCA_040514175.1 Allosphingosinicella sp.
TTCGATTCGGGGGCGATGCCCGCTAGGCGGGGGGTGAGCACGAGTAAATTGGCGGCGAGGGGGGCGCGCGCGACCGTGAAGGCGTCGGGCCGGATCCAGGCGGCGCCGGCGACGGTGACCACCAGGCACAAGGCGCCGCCGCCCGACATGTAGGCGGCGCGCCGGGCGAAGCCGGCCGCCTGGAGCGAGGAAGCGATCACCTTGTAGACGGCGTAGAGGGCGGAATAGACGGCGACGATCCTGAGGAAGGGCGCCGCCGCTTTCCATTCCTCGCCGAGCAGCAGGTGGATCGCGGGCTCGGCGGTGGCGGCGAGGCCGAAGCCCATCGGTGCGGCGATCATCGCATAGATGCCGAGGATCTGCGCCGTGGTCAGCGGCGCCAGCGGCTCGTCGGTGCGCGCGACGGTGACGAAGGTCACCCGGTTGAGCGCGGTCGCGATCTCCTGGGTGAAGATCTCCGACAGATCCTTCGACACCGAATAGAGGCCGATGACGTGGGGGCTGCTGAACCGGCCCATCACCAGCCGCTCGATCTGCATCTGCACCGTCTGGGTCACCGCGTGGACGAAGATCCACAGCGAGGTGCCGAGAAGCTCGGCGCGGCGCTTCAGCGAAAGCCGCGGCCGGAAGGGGTGCGCGACGTAGGTGGCGATCGCGTAGCAGCTGCTCTGGGCGACCATGCCGACGACGAGCGCCCAGTAATTGCGGAACCAGAAGGCGGCGCTGATCGTGATCGCGAAAGCCGCCACGCGCGAGCCGATCCGCATCCGCAGGTCGCGGCCGAAGGCGAGCTTCCGGTCGAACTCGACGACCCCGATATTGGCGAGGCCGAGCACCACGAAGCGCAGCGAGAGCACCGCGAGCACCGCGGTCAGGGCCGGCTGGCCGTAGAGGTTGCCGACCAGCGGCGCCGTTCCGAGGGCGAGCAGGCCCATCGTCCCGAACACGATCAGCTGGATCGTCCAGGCCGTGTCGAGATGCTCGCGGTCCCATTCCTTGATCCTCAGCAGCGCCTGCCAGAGCCCGACCGCGCCGAGCAGCTCAACCAGCGCTAGAGTCGCGACGGCGAGGCCCATGATCCCGAAATCCTCCGGGT
This sequence comes from Allosphingosinicella sp., assembly GCA_040514175.1. Lineage (GTDB taxonomy): Bacteria > Pseudomonadota > Alphaproteobacteria > Sphingomonadales > Sphingomonadaceae > Allosphingosinicella. The sequence goes on from JBEVDE010000157.1 coordinate 1,097, forward strand.
GGAGGAGCCGGGCGAGGATCAGCACCGAGATAAGGCCGATGAAGCGCATCAGCCATTGCATCGTCACGGCGATGACGGCGCTTCGATAGAGCGCGTTGCGGGAGGGGGAATCGCTCACCGGTCCGGCCTCAGGCCGCCTGCCGGCGCGGCGGACCGACGCCCGCCGGAGCCTCGCTCGGGCGAGGGCGCAATCCGTCCTCGACCGCCCGCGCCAGCCGGTTCAGGGCCGCGGCGATGGCAGGAAAGGCCTCGGCCCCGGACTCGGCGGTTCCGGGCAGGATGACCAGCTCGGCGGCGAAATCCGGCGACATCTGGCGGAGGCGCCACTCGGTGTCGTCGTCGAGCAGGACCAAGGCGTCGGCGCGCTCCAGATCGGCCACCGACAGGGCGCTCGAGCTGTGCCCCGCGAGGTCGACCCCGAAGGGCGCCGCCGCCGCGACCGACGCCGCCGACGGAGCGGCTCCACGCCTCGGCACGAGGCCGGCCGAGGCGATTTCCACCGCCAGGCCCGCCAGCCGGAGCCGAAGCAGCCGCTCGCCGAAGGCGCTCCGGCAGACATTGTCGCGCCCGACCAGGATCAGGCGGAGCGGCCGTCCCTGCGCCTTTTCGGAAATTCTTCGGACCACATCCTCGAAGCGTGTCCGGCGCCGGCGGCCGCGGCCGGGCAGCCGCTTGAGCAGGCCGTCGCGGACACGGCGGGCCAGCATTCGGCGCTCCTCCCGCCAGGGCTCGGGATCGTCCGCCGCCCAGCTGTCCGCGCTCCCGCGCGCCAGAAGCAGCCTGGCCGCCGTCGTCAGGCCGGCCGCCGCCGCGCGGAGGCGATCGAGGCCGCCCGCTTCCTCGACCCGGTTCACCACCCGGTCGAACTCGCCGGTGAGGTCCGCCTTGAGGACTCCGCCTCGATATTCGCCATGCCCTTCGCGGCCGCGGACGGCGAGATCCCACCATAAGGAAGGGAAATCCGCTCCCGCCGCCACCGCCAGCGGAAGCGACCCCCAGAAGCGCGGATTGACCTCGAGCAGGACGTGACGGCCGGAACGGCGGTCGAGCCGGAACTCGAACATCGCCACGCCGTCGAGCCGGGCCGCCGCCGCCAGCGTCCGGGCGACGGCGAGCAGCGCCGGATCGGCGGGCTCGCTGACCCGGCTGGTGCTGGCCCCGGTCTCCGAGCTCTCGTGAAGCCGGCGATGCTGGTAGGCGAGCAGGATCCGGCCCTCCCGGGCCAGCACCGACAGGCCGATCCCGACGCCGGGGAAGAAGCGCTCGGCGACGCAGCCGTCCCAGGTGCCGGAGCGCAATTGCCGGTCGAGCTCCGCCGCCTCCCGAACGACCAGCGCGGAGCGCTTGGTCTCGACGTCGCCCAGCGCGTAGGAGGCGCGCGGCTTGAGCACGAGCGGAAGGCCGAGCGCCTCGGTCAGGCCCTGCGCCGGCTCGCCGCGGCCGATCAGCCGGCCGAGCGCGACCGCCACGCCGTGGCGCTCGGCGAGCGCCCTCGTATTCGCCTTGTCGCTGAAGATTTCGAGCGCGCCCTCGTTGGCGATGCCGATCCGCTCGCGGCCGAGCGCCCCGGCATGGTGGCGCAGCATGAACAGGCCGCTGTCGCTGGTCGGAACCACCTTGGCAAAGCCGTGGGCGGCGATCAGCCGGGCCAGCGCCTTTTCCCATTGCCCGGGGTCGAGCGGGTAGGGCGGCAGCCGGTGCGCCGCGGCGATGTAGCGGGACTTGAGCGCGGGCGAGGAGAAATCCGACGGCGCGGCATGGACTTCCACGCCCCGCCGCCCGAGCGAGCGGGCGATGGCGAGGAAGGCGCGCAGATCGTCGCCCAGCAGAAGCACGCGTTCCTTCATTATCCTCGCTTCACCTCAGGTCCCGGGCCGCTATGCGCGCGGGGCGGTTCAGATATCCCTAACGTTCCGGGACGAATTGGCGATTTCGCTCCCCTCCCTGGAAGGGAGGGGCTGGGGGTGGGTAGACGAGCGTAGCGAGGCTCCTTCGCTGACTTCCGAGTTTCGGCCGCCTTCGGCGGACACACCCCCCGACCCCTCCCTTGCAGGGAGGGGAGGCTATGCGGCCTTCCCGCCTTGTCCTCAGCGCGCGCCCGCGCCACAACCGCCTCATGCCCGCTCAGGCCGCCGCCGCCCGCCAGGCGCTTCGCCAGCTGCTCGACTTCGCGCTTCCGCCGCGCTGCCCGGGCTGCGGCGCGATCGCCGGCGAGCCGCACCGTTTCTGCCTCGATTGCTGGCGCTCGCTGACCTTCCTCGGCGAGCCCTGCTGCGCCCGCTGCGGGCTGCCCTTCGAATATGGCGGGGAGGCGGAGGCCGAGTGCGGCGCCTGCCTCGCCGAGCCGCCGCCCTTCGACCGGCTCCGGGCCGCCGTCGCTTATGGAGACGTCAGCCGCGAAGTCGCGCTCAGGCTCAAATATAGCGGCCGCCCCGGTCTCGCCGAAACCCTCGCCCATTTCATGGTCCGCCACGTCCCGGCGGGGGCGGGCGAGGCCCTGCTCGTGCCGGTGCCGCTCCATCGCTGGCGGATCTGGAGCCGCGGCTACAACCAGGCCGCCCTGATCGCCTCGGCCCTCTCCCGCCGAACCGGGCTCGCCGCCGGCCTCGACCTCATCCGCCGGACCCGGGCGACTCCGCCGCTCAGCGGCCTCGGCCGCCGCGAGCGGGCGCTTGCGGTGCGCGGCGCCTTCCGGGCCGCCCCCGAGGCGAAAAGCCTTATCGCCGGCCGCCGCGTCGTCCTCGTCGACGACGTCTATACGAGCGGCGCCACCGCCTCGGCCTGCGCCCGCCTGCTGAAGCGCTCCGGCGCCGGATCGGTCGAAGTGCTGTGCTGGGCCCGGGTCGTCCGGACCGACGGCGCGTGAACCTATCGCCGCCCCCTTTGTTCTCCTAAGGACCAGAGACCCCAGGCAGGAGCAGATGATGGCCCGAGTCGAGATCTACACCAAGTTCGGCTGCCCCTATTGCGCGCGAGCGATGCGGCTTCTCGAGGAGAAGGGCGCCGATTACGAGGAGTATGAGATCAATTCGCTGCCGGGCAAGCGCGACGAGATGCTCGGCCGCGCCAACGGCCGCACCACCGTCCCCCAGATCTTCATCGACGGCCGCCATGTCGGCGGGTCCGACGATCTCGCCGAGCTCGAGCGCGGCGGCCGGCTCGATGCGATGCTCCAGGGCGCCGACGCCGACGGGTGACCTTATTGAAGCCGTGAAGGTTTCGGCCGGGCGAAGGTCACCGTCATCCGGTCGAATTCGCGCGGTCCGCTGCTGATCCGCACGCCCTTGCCGCCCGCCGATTCCGAAGTCACATGGCCGCGTCCGGTCGCCAGCGCCGCCTCCACCGCCCGAAGCAAAGCGGCGAGGCCGTCCAGGTCGAGCTGGATGAACAATTCGTCCTCTTCGTCGGGAAGTTCCGGCGTGAGCCCCGGCGCCATCTTGGGTCCTTCGTTCCGAATCTATCGCGCGACGGCGCAGGCCGGGCCGCCGCAAGTAATCGCACGGACGGCCAGGCCGCAATTCCACCGCTTCATTCGGTCCGACTTTAAGAGCCGCGCCCGCATATTCACAGTCATATGTTCGGTCGGAATAGAAATAATCGCCGGTCGGCCGGCGGTCGGCCGCTGTTTCGTCGCGGCCGCGCCGTGCGGCATTGGGTCCGGGCGCGCTTGGGCCTATAAGGCCCTTCGGGACTCGTCGCCGTGGAGAGGGAGCCGCATTGGCCATGGCTTACGCCTATACGTCGCCCTCGTTCGCCGCTCCGGCCGGGTCGACCGCCCTTGCCGCGGCGGTCCAGTGGCTCCAGTCGACCTTGCTCGGGACGGTGGCGACGACGGTGGCGGTGATCTGCGTCGCGACGGTCGGCCTGATGATGCTGTCCGGCCGCATCGATCTGCGCCGGGGCGCGAGCGTCGTGCTCGGCTGCTTCATCCTCTTCGGCGCCTCGAGCATCGCGGCGGGCATCCGCTCGGTCGCCGCCGCCGATTACGCCCCGGTCGAGCCCGTCTACCGGGTCGACCCCTGGCCGCCGCCGCCGCCGCCGCCGCCGGCGGCGCGCCCCCCGGCGCCGTCGGACCCCTATGCCGGCGCGGCGGTTCCGACCCGCTGACCCGGCGCCTTGCCGGAGCCTTTTCCAACGGGTCGAGGCGCCCGGCGATTCGGAAAAAGCGGCGAGCCAGCCCGGCTAGGCCCGGATCACCCGGCCGGCCGCGCCGTAGCGGTTGCGCACCGCCGGTGAGGGGGGCGGGCCGGTGCCGTTGGAGTCGGGCGCGATCGTGCCCGTCGCCCTTCCGTCGGAATCGTAGCGGTTGCTCGTCGTCCAGGGCAGCGGGACCGCCGGCGGCGGGGCAGGCGTGGGGAGTGCGGCGGGACTAGTCTCGCTGAACTTGCGCCTAGTGGCTCCGAGCTTAGTGACTGTCAGTAATTTCAGGCCGCGAGCTACTCGTTACTTTGCTTTAACTTGTTCTGTGAAATCCTTGAGTAAACTATGAAAATAGACCATAAAAACACAAAGTAGAATAATATGTTCACGAGTTGAACTAGCATAAATGACCACAAATAATGCACAGGAGCCCAACTCCATACAACAACCGCGCCGGGTTTTAAAATAATCAACAGTTGTCGCAAGACATGATTTTCAAAGCCAGTTGCAAGTATTGCATTTATTGCTAAAATAAGCGCAACAGAGTATAGAAATGCTCGTATCATAAGGGACATTTCCGCATCACCTAAAAAAACCATCTAACACGACCCCGGGTTGGTCAGGCATCGATCGCGGGCTCGAGTTGTGATATTGGGTTGCCTTGTCGCTTGCCTCAGGGCATCTTGACCATATGTTTGTCCAAAATAAGCCCTTACAGCTTCAACGCCAGCGTTAAATTGCTGTTGGTTGGGCCATCTTTCACCCCACACGTGCGCAGGCAACTCCGACGTGCCCCTATATTCAATGGGGTTACCTGCGCCGTCTCGATGTGTTGGAGAAGTAGCGCCCATTTTAGCATGCGCTCCGACCCCGAAATACCGAAGTGATTGAACATTGATAGCAGTCGCACTCGATACCGGTCCTTGGGTTTGTCGCGCCGCCCGAGCCTGAGCTGCGACGAATTGTTCTGTTCTCTGTCTGCCGGTAGCTATAGTTTCACCTGGGCCCCGCATGGAATGGCGATAGGAATTTGCTGGAGTCTGATATTCCCTTCTGTCGGCATAGGCGCTGGCCGACTTGAGCTCATTGCGCTGATCTACCGTCAATCCTGGAAACGCTGCATCGATCATATTGTTGTGAGTCGGTGTCGGCCAAGTTCCTTTGGGATCGTCTGCGTTGACGGGGTCGTTCGCAACGTAGGCGTAAAGATTGATTCCACCTGTATATCCCACCTTGTCTACCTGCAGGAACCGCCCCAGTGTCGGCGAATAGATGCGGGCCTTGTAGTAGTACAGTCCGAGCTCGGGCAGCCACGCCTGGCCTGTATATTGGAACCGCCCGACATTGGTGGCTCCCGGAATGCCATATTCGTCATAGGTGTTGATCGAGAGCAGTGCCGCTCCGGCACCGACGATGCCGGTGATCGAGCCTTGGCGGTTGACGTGCGGGAACCGTGGCTGGTCTAGGCCGGTGCCCTCGTACCAGAACAGCGGGTCGTCATTGCCGTCGCCATGGAGATAGCGCCTGAGTAATGTGCCCGAGCCGTTATACTCCGCCACCAACTCGTCGCCGTCATGCAGGAACTGGGTCACTCCTGAGCCGCTCGATATCTGGAACAGCCGCCCGAGCGGGTCGTAGTCGAGTGTTGCGGTGCCGGTCGGTCCCGTCGCGGTGATCAGGCGGTTCTCGACGTCGTAGGTGTAGCTCCTCGTTCCATCCGACAGCAGATTGCCGTTGGCATCGTGGGTAAACGTGGCGGTGGGCGCGCCGTCGCTGACCGTGCCGGTGTACTGGTTGAGCCCGTTGGCCGCAGCGTAGTCGCGGACGTAGGCGTCCTTCACTTTCCACGCATAATCGTCGTTGGTCCGGGCCTCGCTCGTGAGCTGGCTGGCGGGGTTGTAGAGGTAATCGGAGCGGGTGTTGCCGACCCCCGAGCCAAACCCGTCGCTCTGCATGATGAGCCGGCCGGCGCCGTCATAGCCATAGGCGCTGTTGTCGCCGAACCGGCGGGCGAAGTAGGAGAGCTGGGCGGCCGGATTGTAGGCGAACGCGACCATGATCGTCGCGGTCGAGCCGAGTGGGCCCTGGTAGATATCGGTAGCGCGGCCGAGCCCGTCGCGCTTCGTCCAGAACTTCTGGGTGTCGGGGAACGTCAGCTCGCTCTCGCGGCCTTCATAATCATATTTGTGGCCGACCGTGCGGCTGAACCCGCCCATGTTGGTGGTCGTCGAGGCGAGTCGCCCGAACCCGTCCCAGGCGTTGCTCAGCCCCTGACGGGTGCCGGTGAACCAGGCGGCGGCCTGGAGGCCGCGAAGGTCGGCAGGCGCTGATGGCCCCGGAGACTTCGGTTACGGTCCTGGCTTCGGCCTTAGGCGCGGCCCGGTCCCGGACTCGCTTTTTGCGATTACTCTCCAGACCTTACGGTTATCAAAAGTTTCTCTAAGGCATCGATAAGGTCTTGAACTTCGTGCTCTGCAAGCTCCACAGGATCTCCATGTTTTTCGACAGTCTTGAGCATTACCGGCCCGCCCTTTTCAGCCCAAAGAATTATATCTCCGCCTGCTAGTTCAAACATATGCTTATCCTATTTTAACGGAAAATGAGGATCATTGGTACGTGGGTCTACGATCTTTGAACCGTCTGGCTTATACCCGTGCACATGTGGCCCAGCCGCGTTGGGATTATCATAAGGCTTGCCGGTCTTCCTGTCTATATGGCCGGGGTCTATTCTAATACGCTCTTTGCCAGTAACTGGATCACGAAACTTGCCTGGCTTATTTGGGTCTGGCTTGAGGCCTCTCTCACCTGCCAGTTCACGTATTTGCTCGGCAGACTTTCCTTTCAGGTCTTGCGGCGTAATCTCCGGCGATGCTGGAGGTTTGGTGTCGCCTTCGTTTTTGGGCATTATGCCAGGCACAAGCCGAGGGATGACGTAACGGCCGACGGCACGCCCTCCAGCTACAACAACCGCCCGGCAAGCGGCATTGCTCGCGCATCGGATTCCAATAACCACTGGGATGACCAAGGGGTTATTTCCGGATGGATCCGTGAGGTTGATTGGATCGCCACCAACATAATCGTAAAGGTTGATGCCGCCTTCATAGCCAATCGGATCGGTTTGCAGGAACCGCCCCAGCGTCGGCGAGTAGATGCGGGCCTTGTAATAATACAGGCCGAGCTCGGGCAGCCACGCTTGGCCAGTGTACTGGAACCGGCCAGCGTTGCCGGAGCCCGGTATGCCATATTCATCGTAGGTGTTGATCGACAGCAGCGCCGCGCCGGGGCCGGCGGTGCCGGTGACCGAGCCTTGCCGGTTGACATGCGGGAACCGCGGCTGGTCGAACCCGGCGCCCTCGTACCAGAACAGCGGGTCGTCATTGCCGTCGCCGTGGAGGTAGCGCCGCAGCAGGGTGCCCGAGCCGTTATACTCCGCCACCAGCTCGTCACCGTCGTACAGGAACTGGGTAACCCCCGCGCTGCTCGAGACTTGGAACAGCCGCCCGAGCGGGTCATAGTCGAGCGTCGCCGCGCCGTTGGGGCCGGTGGCCGTGATCAGCCGGTTCTCGACATCGTAGGTGTAGCTCCTCGTGCCATCCGACAGCAGGTTCCCGTTGGCGTCGTGGGTGAACGTGGCGGTGGGGGCGCCGTCGCTGACCGTGCCGGTGTACTGGTTGAGCCCGTTGGCCGCGGCGTAATCGCGGACGTAGGCGTCCTTCACTTTCCACGCATAATCGTCATTGTCGCGGGTTTCGCGGGTGAGCTGGCTGGCGGGGTTGTAGAGGTAATCGGAACGGGTGTTGCCGACTCCCGAGCCGAACCCGTCGCTCTGCATGATGAGCCGGCCGGCGCCGTCATAGCCGTAGGCGCTGTTGTCGCCGAACCGGCGGGCGAAGTAGGAAAGTTGCGAGGCCGGATTGTAGGCGAACGCGACCATGATCGTCGACGTCGAACCGAGCGGGCCGTGGTAAATATCGGTAGCTCGGCCGAGCCCGTCCCGCTTCGTCCAGAATCTCTGCTGGTCGGGGAACGTGAGCTCGCTCTTGCGGCCGTCATAATCATATTTGTGGCCGACCGTCCGGCTGAACCCGCCCATGTTGGCCGTCGTCGAGGCGAGGCGGCCGAACCCGTCGTAGACGTTGCTCAGCCCCTGGCCCGTGCCCGGGAACCAGGCGGCGGTCTGGAGTCCGCGCAAATCGTAGGCGTAGCGGACGGTCGGGAACGGCGACGGCATATATTTGATCGAGAGCCGGTTCAGGGCGTCATATTCGTAGGCGATGACCTTGCCGTCGCGCTTCCTCAACTGCACGCGGTTGCCGTTCGGGTCGTAGAGATATTGCTCGTAATCGTTCTGGTCGGCGACCCCGGGAGTCGTCTTCGACGGGAACACCCAGCGCTGCTGGCGGCCGAACCCGTCGTAGCGCATCTCCGCCCTGTAGCCGCGGGCGTCGGTCAGGCTCAGTTTCTGGCCGTTGAAATTGTAGGTCCAGGCCGCCTCGCGGCGCTGCAGGGAAGTGCCGACCCCGTCCCACACTTCGATCAGCCGGCCGTCGCTATTGTAGACGTTCTTCGAGATGCGGTCGGCGCCGTAGGCCGAATGCGCCGTGCCGGGCACGCATTTGTTGCCGAGCGGCGCCGCCCAGGCTTCGGGGTTCATCCTGACCGCGGTGCACTGGAGGCGGCCGGCGAGGTCGTAGCTATACTCGGTGACGACATGCGCGGTGGCGCCGCTGCTCGTCCATTCGCGCGTCTTGCGGTCGAGCGCGTCATATTCGGTGTCGATGCGCCGCTCCTGGTGGAAGCCGGGCCAGTTGACCGGCGCGACATTGTCCGGCTGCCAGGCGGCGAGCCAGCCCTGCTCGACCTGGATCAGCCGGCCGGCCGCGTCGTAGCGGTTGCGAACGGCCGGGGCGGGGAGCGGGCCCGCGCCGTCGGGGTCGGGGGCGATCGTTCCCGTCACCCTTCCGTCGGCGTCATAGCGGGTGCTCGTCGTGAACGGCAGCGGGCCCGCCGGCGGCGAGGGCGGGCAGGCGGTGAGGAGTGCGGCGGGGCTGGTCTCGCTGATCTTCCGGCCGAGGCCGTCATAGGCGTAGCAGCTCCGCATCGTCTCGCCGTCGGCGCTCACCGA
>JBEVDE010000196.1:0-11030 GCA_040514175.1 Allosphingosinicella sp.
CAGGTCGCGCGCATAAGGCGCGAAGATCATCGGCACCAGCAGCCGATCATAGATTTGTGGAATCGATCCGGTGAATGATTTGTCCGATGCGGTCATGGCTTGCTCTGTGGGTCGATGAGGATGGTTCGATCCGGCGGCGGGCGTCCTCAGACTGAAATGTGCCTCGGAAGCTTGTCACTGCCAACCCACGTGACGGTGAGCCGGCGCCTTACGCTCTTGACATTCGCTCTGTCCAGTCAGATATTTCTGTTATGACAGAAATAACCGGCAAGAAGAAACTCCCACCGGCGCTCGAACGCTTCGTCCTGCATTGGGGCGACATGGGCGACCAGTGGGGCGTGAACCGCTCAGTGAGCCAGATCCACGGGCTGTTGTATCTCGCCGAACAGCCGATGACCGCGGAAGATATCGCCGACACGCTCGGCATGGCGCGCTCCAACGTTTCCAACAGCCTCAAGGAGCTGATCGGCTGGAAGCTCGTCCGCCGGGTGCCGATGCTTGGCGATCGCCGGGACCGTTTCGAAGCGGAAACCGATCTGTGGGAGATGGTCACCCGAATCGCCCAAGGGCGCAAGGAGCGCGAGATCGATCCCGCCGCCGCGGCGCTGCGCGCCTGCCGCGCCGACGCCGAGCGCGACCCCGGGATCAGCCCGGTGGCGCTCAGGCGGCTCGCCGAAATGGAAGATTTCGTCGGGACCCTGAACCGCTGGTACGACCAGATGCTGAGCGTGCCGGCGCCCAAGCTCATGGCGCTCATCAAGATGGGCTCGAAGGTGGCGAGCCTGGTCGGATTCGGTCGCGGGCAGGGGACCAGGCGCTAGGCCCCGGGCAATCCGCGGCGAAGGAGGAGGGCGAGATGGAGGCGGAGCGGAGAGGCGGGCGGGCCAACTCCTTCGCTCTGCGGGGCGCTCCCGCCTCGATCGAGGACCTCCGCTTCCGCGCCCTCGCCGGGGCAGAGGCCTGGAGCCGGCTACCCGCCGCGGTCCGCGCCCGGTTCGAGCGCCATATCGGCCCGGGCGCGACCATCCTCTATGCCGGCGAAGTGGTCGAATGCCGGATGAGCCGGTGCGGCCGGATGCTCTGCCAGCTGGTCCGGCTGGTCGGCGCGCCGCTTCCGCTCTTCCGCGACACCTTCGTCCCCGCCGCCGTCAGCGTGACCGAGGACAGCGCCAACGGCGGCCAGTTCTGGACCCGGGTCTACGGCCGCCGCCGCGGCTTCCCGCAGGTGATCCACAGCTCCAAGCGGTTCGCCGGGCCGACGGGACTCGAGGAATATGTCGGGCGGGGAATCGGCATCGCCCTCCGGCTGGAGGTCGAAGACGAAGCGCTCCACTTCCTCAGCGACCATTATTTCCTGAAGCTGGGCGGGGCCCGGCTGCGGCTCCCGCGCTGGCTGTCGCCGGGGCGGATGCGGGTCAGCCATATCGATCTCGGCCACGGCCGCTTCGCCTTCGTCCTGAGCCTCGTCCATCCCCGGCTCGGCGAGCTGGTGCGGCAGACGGCGTTGTTCGAGGAGCGCCGCCCGTGAGCGACCTGGACCGCCCAATCATCGTGTTCGACGCGCTCTGCCTGCTCTGCTCGGCCAACGCCCGCTTCATCCTCAGGCACGACCGCCGCCGCCACTTCCGCCTGGCCTCGATGCAAAGCGAGGCCGGAACGGCGCTCTATCGCCGCTTCGGAATCGACCCGGCCGATCCCGAGACCCTGATCCTCGTCGAAGGCGGGCGGGCGCTTCGGGACAGCGACGCGGTGCTGGCGATCTGGAGCGGTCTGGGCTGGCCGTGGCGCGCCGCCGCCGCCGCGCGGATCGTCCCGGCCCGGCTGCGCGACCCGCTCTACCGCTGGGTGGCGCGCAACCGCTACCGGCTGTTCGGCCGGCGCGAAACCTGCTGGCTGCCCGGCCCGGAAATTGCGGACCGCTTCCTGTGAGCCTGATCCTCGTCATCGGCGGCTATGGCGGCTTCGGGGCAAGGCTGTGCCGGAGGCTGTCCCGCGCCGGTCACGCCCTTCTCGTCGCCGGCCGGAGCGAGGCGAAAGCGGCCGCCCTTGCCGCCGAACTGCCGAACGCGCGGCCCCTCGCCATGGACCGCGAAGGCGACGTCCGCGGGGTGATCGAGCGCGAGCGGCCGGATCTGGTCATCGACGCCGCGGGTCCGTTCCAGCGGCGCCGGTACGAGGTGCCGCGGGCCTGCATTGCCGCCGGCATCCCCTATCTCGATCTCGCCGACGCCAGCGATTTCGTCCTCGGCATCGCCGCGCTCGACGGCGAAGCGCGGGCGGCGGACGTCGCCATCGTCGCGGGCGCGTCGAGCGTGCCGGCCCTGACCGGAGCGGTCGCCCGCAAGCTCGCCGAGGGTATGGAGCGGGTCTTCAGCGTCGACACCGCTCTGAGCGCCGCCAACCGGGCGACCGGCGGAGCGTCGGTGGTCGCGGCGATCCTCTCCTATGTCGGCCGGCCCGTCCGGCTATGGCGCGGCGGGCGCCGCAGCCGGGCCTGGGGCTGGCAGGAGATGCGCCGCGTGGATTTCGCGCTGAGCGACGGTACGGCCCTGCGCGGCCGGCTGGTGGCGATCGCCGACGTGCCCGACGGCGAGCTCCTTCCCGGCCTGCTGCCCGGCCGGCCCGCCGTCACCTTCCGCGCCGGCACCGAGCTGAGCTTCCACATGCTCGCCTTGTGGCTGGCGAGCTGGCCGGTCCGCTGGGGCTGGCTGAATTCGCTGGCCGGCGCTCGCTTTTGGCTGCTTGCGCTCTACCGTCTGACCAGCCGTCTCGGCGGCGATCGTTCGGCGATGACGATCGTCCTGCGCGGCCTCGCCGGCGGCCGGCGGCTCGAGCGGCGATGGACCGTCATCGCCGAGCGCGGCGAGGGCCTCGAGGTCCCCACTTTGGCGGCGGCGCTGCTCGCCGGGGACATGATCGCCGGCCGCCAGCCCGCGGGCGCCCGAACCGCCGCCTCGCTGCTGCCGTTCGAACGGTTCGAGCCCGCTCTGGCGCAACTGGCGCTGCGCCACGAATATAATGAACGCGATCTGCCGCCGCCGCTTTACGCCCGGGTCATGGGCGCCGCCTTCGACCGGCTGCCCCCGGCGGTCCGGCGCCTTCACGGCGTCTGCCGGGATTCCGGAGCGCAAGGCGAGGGACGGGTCGAGCGCGGGCGCGGCCTCCTCGCCCGGGCGCTCGCCGCGGCGATGCGCTTTCCGCCGGAAGGCCGCTGGCCGCTCCACGTCGCCTTTTCGGAAGCGGACGGAGTCGAACGCTGGACCCGCGACTTCGGCGGCCATCGCTTTACCAGCGAGCTCCGCGCGAAGGGCGAAAGGCTCGTCGAGCGCTTCGGCCCCTTGCGCTTCGCCTTCGACCTGCCCTCTGGCCCGGACGGACTGGAGATGCGGCTGCAAGGCTGGAGCGTCTTCGGCCTGCCCCTGCCGCTGGCGCTGGCGCCGCGGATCGGCGCCCGCGAATGGGAGGAGGAGGGCCGCTTCCGCTTCGCCGTCAGCGCGTCGCTGCCGCTGATCGGCGATGTGATCCGCTACAATGGCTGGCTCTCACCAATCGACGACCGGGGAGACGCGGATGGATGAGGCGCTTCCCTCGCCGGGACGAGTGGTCGGCGCCGCCTTGATGGCCGCTCTCGCGGCCCCGGCGGCACTCGCTCTCTTCCTCATCGCCCTGGCTCCATCCGAAACCGGGGTGGCGGTGATCGCCCTCGTGTTCGGTTTCCCTGTCGCGCTTGTCCATGCGCTCGTTATCGGAGCCCCGGCTTACATCCTGCTGAGGGAGAAATGGGCGCTCACCTGGATCCGCTCCGCGGTCGGCGGCTTTGCCGTCGCGGCCCTTCCCTGGGGCCTGTTCCTGCTCTCGATGTCGCCTGACCGATGGAACGTCGCTCTCGCCGCGGGCATGATCGGTGCCCTAGGCATGGTCGGCGGTCTCGCCTTCGCCGCCACGTTGAAGTTCTGAATCGAAAAGGCGGCCCGTCGCCGGACCGCCTTTTTCTCTTGCCGCTGAAGCCGCGAGACTAGCGCTTCGAGAACTGGAAGGAGCGGCGGGCCTTGGCCTTGCCGTACTTCTTGCGCTCGACGACGCGCGGGTCGCGGGTGAGGAAGCCCTCGCGCTTGACCGTGGTGCGAAGCTCGGGCTCGTAGCGGGTGAGCGCGGTCGAGATGCCGTGGCGGACGGCACCGGCCTGGCCGGAAAGCCCGCCGCCCTTGACCGTCGCGACGACGTCATACTGCTCGCGGCGCTCGGTCACGTCGAACACCTGGTTGATGATCAGGCGAAGCGTCGGGCGGGCGAAATAGACCTCCTGGTCGCGTCCGTTGATCACGATCTTGCCGCTGCCGGGCTTCAGCCAGACCCGGGCGACCGCGTCCTTGCGGCGGCCGGTGGCGTAGGCGCGGCCCTGCTTGTCGAGCTGCTGCTCGCGCAGCACGGCCTGGATCTGCGGACCCTGGGTCGAGACGCCCTGGTCGTCCTTGCCCTCGACGGGCTCGCGGGCGGAAGGCGCGTCGGAGGCCGGAGCGGCGGCTTCGGGAGCGGCCTCGGGGGTGGCGACGGGCGGCGCGGCCGCGGCGGCGCCGGTCAGCTCGCCCAGATCGGCGAGGGATTGGCGATTGTCGGTCATTTACGCACCCACCTTGTTCTTGCGGTTCATGCCCGCGACGTCGAGAGGTTCGGGATTCTGGCCGCCGTGCGGATGCTCGGTGCCGTTGTAGAGGTGAAGGGCGCGCATCTGGTCGCGGCCCAGCGGCCCGCGCGGGATCATCCGCTCGACCGCCTTCTCGAGCACGCGCTCGGGGAAGCGGCCCTCGAGCACCTTGCCCGCGGTGACGCCCTTGATTCCGCCGGCATAGCCGGTGTGGCGCCAATAGATCTTGTCGGCCAGCTTCTTGCCGGTGAACTTCACCTTGTCGGCATTGACGACGACGACATGGTCGCCGCAATCGACGTGCGGGGTGTAGCTCGGCTTGTGCTTGCCGCGCAGGATGTTGGCGATGATCGAGGCGAGGCGGCCGACGACCAGCCCGTCCGCATCGATCAGATGCCATTTCTTCTCCACCTCGGCCGGCTTGGCCGACTTGGTGGTCTTCATCAGCGCCTTCATGGCCTGAATCTCCCTTGGAGGGTATGACCTCATTTGAAAATGAACGCGCCGCGTCCCGGAGGAGCGGCGCTTGGGCGGGCAAATGCCAGCGGAGGCCCCGGAAGTCAAGGAAAAGCGGGGGTTTGGCGTGAGGTACTATGTTACCCGGAGGTTTCCGCCCGCACCCATTGGCCATAGCCCTCGAGGGCGCCGGCGATCGGCCAGACGACCGCCGCGGGCACATCGTAGCTGTGCAGCCCGGCGAGTCGGGCGATCAGCGCCTCGGCCAGACCGGCGCGGGTCTTGAACAAGGCGGCGACCTCTTCCGACTCCTCGATCGCGCCCTGCCAGCGGTAAAGGGACCGGCAGGCGCCCAGGATGTTCGCGCAGGCGGCGAGGCGCTCCTCGACCAGGGTCCGGGCGATGCGGCGGGCCTCCTCGTCCGAGGCGAAGGTGGCGTAGACGGTGACGATGGCGCTCATGCCGGCTCGCCTCGCAGCCCGCCCGGCTCGGCGGGGGCCTGAATCGCCTCCGGTGCGCCGCCCAGCCGGTGCGCCGCAACCAGGGCCGCCGCGAGGAGGAGCACCGCCATGCCCTGGTGCGAAGCGGCGATCCAAAGCTCGACGCCCGAGAGCAAGGTGAAGATGCCGAGCAGGATCTGCACCGTCACCGCCCCCGCCAGCGCCCCGGCGGCCTGCCGGTGGCCGCTCCGCCAGGCGTTGCGGGCGAGGACGAGCGCCGCCGCCGCGACCGCGAAGGCGAGCCAGCGGTGGATGAACTGGACCATGATCGGATTGTCGGCGAAATTCCTGAGGAAGGGCTCGAGCAGAGGCGCGTCGGCCGGAAACCATCGGTCGCCCATCTTCGGCCAGCTCGCGAAGGCGTAGCCGGCGTCGAGCCCGGCGACATAGGCGCCGAACAGATATTGCAGGAACAGCAGGGAGAGCAGCCAGATCGCCGCGGTCGGCATCCGCGCCGGCGCGGCCGCACCGTCCCCGGCCAGCCGGAGGAGGTCGAGCGCCACCCATAAAGTGAGCGCGAAGATGGCCAGCGCCGTCAGCAGGTGGACGGCGAGGCGGATGTGGCTGACGTCGGGCCTCTCGACCAGGCCCGAGGCGACCATCCACCAGCCCATCGCGCCCTGAAGCGCGCCGAGCGCGAGGATCAGGCCGAGCTTCCAGCCAAAGCCGCTCGGGATGGCCCGCTTCCAGGCGAACCACGCCAGCGGAAGCGCGAAGGCGAGGCCGATGACCCGGCCGAGCAGCCTGTGCACATATTCCCAGAAATAGATGTTCTTGAAGTCTTCCAGGCTCATGCCGCTGTTGACCAGCTGATATTGCGGGCTCTGCCGGTAAGCGGCGAACTCGGCGGCCCAGGCCTCCGCGCCGATCGGCGGGATCGCGCCGGAGAGGGGCTCCCAGCGGACGATCGAAAGGCCCGATTCGGTCAGCCGGGTGATCCCGCCGACGACGACCATGAGGAAGACGAGCGCGGCGACGGCGAGCAGCCAGAAAGCGATGGCGCGGGGCCTGGGTTCGTTCGCGCTGGACTTGAGAGGCATTGGAAGCTTGCTCGCTGGTTGACCCTCGCCCGTCCTTACGGGAGAGGCAATAATGCGCGCGATATGGTTGCCGGACCGCGTAAAGCCAATGCAACTTTTTTCAGAATGTTATGTTGTATCTTTACGGCTGCGATATTATAGAGGGGGCCGTCAGGAGAGCGGCGAGTCTATGTTCGCGAAAGTGGGAGGAAATGGGTCGATAGACCGGATGGCGATCGCGCTGTCCGGGCTGTGCCTCGTCCATTGTCTGGCGACGTCGGTGTTCCTCGCCTTGCTGGCTTCCGCGGGCGGCCTTCTCGTCGCCCCGGTCATCCATGAGGTGGGCATGACGCTCGCCATCCTTCTCGGCGTTCTGGCGCTCGGACGCGGCATCGCCGAGCACGGCTTCATGATGCCCTCCGCCGTCGGCGGCCTCGGCCTCGGCGTGATGGGAGGGGCGCTGACCATGCCCCACAGCAGCCTCGAGACGGTCTACACGATCGTCGGGGTCGCCATCCTGGCCCTCGGCCACGATCTCAACCGCCGCGCGGTGATCTGACCCGCCGGGCG
The DNA here is from genome assembly GCA_040514175.1 of Allosphingosinicella sp. Taxonomy (GTDB): domain Bacteria; phylum Pseudomonadota; class Alphaproteobacteria; order Sphingomonadales; family Sphingomonadaceae; genus Allosphingosinicella. Next base: position 7,191 of record JBEVDE010000196.1, read on the forward strand.
GGGCCCCTCCCTTGTCCCGACCCTGCAAAAGCCTTACCTTGCGCCCATGGCGCACACCCACCACCACGAGGCCCATGAGGGCGCTTCCCTGATGCAGGCCGCGCAAAGCTCGATGGAGAGATCGGGCGAGCAATGGACCCAGATGCGGTCCGCCGTCTTCGAGGCCCTGGCCGGCTTCGAGCGTCCCGCCTCCGCCTACGACATCGCCGACAAGGTCAGCCAGTCCCAGGGGCGGCGGGTGGCCGCGAACAGCGTCTACCGGATCCTCGACCTGTTCGTCGGCGCCAATCTCGCCCGCCGGGTCGAGAGCGCCAACGCCTATGTCGCCAACGACCATCCCGACTGCCTGCACGACTGCATCTTCCTGATCTGCGACACGTGCGGCAACACCACCCACCTCGACGACGACAAGCTCTCCGGCGGCGTGCGGGCGGCGGCGAAGGAAGCCGGATTCACGCCGGAGCGGCCGGTGATCGAGGTGAGGGGAACCTGCCCGGACTGCAAGGAAGGCTGAAGGCCAATCGGAAGCCCGGACGGATGGATCCGGCCTGACACCACCGCTCGCCCTGAGCTTGTCGAAGGGCTCTCCTTTGGCCTGAAAGAAAAAGAGGGGCTTCGACAGGCTCAGCCCGAACGGCGGCGAGTGCTTGGCCGGTTAGCCGCGGGGCCTGGCCCGACCGGGCTTCCCCGGGTTGGCGGGGGCTTTGCCGCCGTCGCGCAACGCCGCCAGCCGCTCGGCGATCGCCGCCTCCTTCTGAAGCGCCTCGAGCTCCGCGACCTTGGCCGCCGCTTCAGGGGTCGCGCGGGCGCCGTTCAGGCCGCCGGCCGATTCCATCGCGCGCTCGAATGCTTCCTGGGCGCGTTCGGCCCGCCGCTGCAGGCGGGCATCGGGTGATCCCGGGGCCTCGCCGCCGTCCGACGCGGCCCTCTGCGCCGCCTCGAAGCCGCGCAGCTCCTCGACCATCTGGCCGCGGCGAAGCTTGAGCTCGGCGGCGCTTTCGTCGAGCCTTCGCTCCGCGGCGGCGGCCTCGGCCTCGGCCTTGGTCAGAGCGGCGACCTGGGCTTCGACGTCGAGCTGGCGCGCGATCGCCGCTTCCGCCAGGTCCATCCGGTCCTTGCCGAGCGCGAAGCGCGCCTGCTCCTGCAGGGTCGTGAGCTGTTTGCGGCATTCCTGGAGCCGATGCGCCGCCTGCAGGCGTTTCGAGCGGGCGCCGTCGCTCTCGGCGCGGGCCCGGTCGATGGCCGAATCCATGTCGCGGATCGCCTGGCGCATCACGCTGGTGCCGCCGAGCCGCTCCGCCGCGTCGAGCGCGCTTCCCACGCCGCCGGTCACGACCCGCTGGACTCGGACGAAAATCGATTCTGCCATCCCGAGACCCCCTGCCGACGAACGAATCCCGCCGTTCCCCATCCTCGCCGGAATAGTGGTGCCGGCTTAAAGCCCCGTAAAGCGCGCGGCCGGTTTTGACAACGCCGGGAGACAGGTTGCAGTCAGATAAACCATTGTAATTGCGGTCGCCCGGGCGGAGAATGATCCGTCGCCGAGGGCTGGCCGATGATGTTGCGTCTTGAACCCGAGAACAGGGACCGCCTGAAATCGGCGGCCGGAGTGGGGCTGCTCCACGCCCTCATCGGCTACGTCCTCCTCACCGGCCTGGGCTACGGGCCGACGGCCGCGCTTCCCGACGCCCTCAAGCTCTTCACCGTTCACGAGGAGCCGCCGCCGCCGCCCGCCGAGCCGGCGCGGCCGGACGTCGAGAAGAAGACCCGCAAGGCGAAGCCCAAGGACGCCGAGGGCGCGGCCTCGCCGGCCAATCTGCGCAACACGCCCACCGAGATCGTCGCTCCGAAGCCGGAAATCCCGATTCCGGTACCGCCGCCCATTCCGGCCGCTCCGGCCGCCGGCCAGGGAAGCGCGATGGCGGCCGGCGCCGCCCTGGTGCCCGGCCCCGGAACCGGCCGGGGCGGAATCGGCACCGGCCTCGGCAGCGGCCGCTTCGGCAACGGCACGGGCGGCGGCGGGGGCGGCGGCATGGGCAGGCCCGTCCGCCAGATCGCCGGCCGGATCAACGATACCGATTTTCCGGACGACGTGCGCCGCGGAGGCACGGTTCATCTGCGCTTCGTCGTCGCCCCGACCGGCCGGGTCAGCAATTGCGCGGTGACCCGGTCGAGCGGCAGCCGGATCCTGGACGGCCTCACCTGCCGGCTCATCATGGCGCGCTTCCGCTATCGGCCGGCGCTCAACGCCGAGGGCCGGCCCATCGCCTCGACGATCGTCGGCGAGCATGTCTGGGACCTGGCGCCGCCGCCGCCGGACCGGTGGGTGGAGCCGGACATCGAGGAGCCGATGGACTAAAGCCGATATTGCCTTCCTGCATCCTCCCTGCACAACTTCCCCATTCGACACCCGCGCCGCTTTGGTCTAGCGGGGCGTCGCGACAGGGACCATATCGCCGCCCATGACCGAACGCCCCGAAACTCCGCTCCTCGACACCGCCGGCACCCCCGCGGAGCTGCGCCGGCTCAAACCCGCCCAATTGCGCCAGCTCGCCGACGAGCTTCGCGCCGAGACCATCTCGGCCGTCTCCGTCACCGGAGGTCATCTCGGCGCCGGCCTGGGTGTCGTCGAGCTGACGGTGGCGCTCCATTACGTGTTCGACACGCCCGCCGACCGGCTGATCTGGGACGTCGGCCACCAGGCCTATCCGCACAAGATATTGACCGGCCGCCGCGACCGCATCCGCACCCTTCGCCAGGGCGGCGGCCTCTCCGGCTTCACCCGGCGCTCGGAGAGTGAATATGATCCGTTCGGGGCGGCGCACAGCTCGACCTCCATCTCCGCGGCGCTGGGCTTCGCCGTCGCCAACAAGCTGGCCGACAGGCCGGGCCGGGCGATCGCGGTGATCGGCGACGGCGCGATGTCGGCGGGAATGGCCTATGAGGCGATGAACAACGCCCAGGCCGCAGGCAACCGGCTGATCGTCATCCTCAACGACAACGACATGTCGATCGCTCCGCCGGTCGGCGGCCTGTCCCACTATCTCGCCCGTCTGGTCTCCTCGCCCAAATATCTGACCCTTCGCCACCTCGCCCAGAAGGTCGCGCGCAAGCTGCCCAAGCGGCTCCACGTCATGGCCCGGCGCTGGGAGGAATATTCGCGCGGCTTCTGGACCGGTGGCACGCTCTTCGAGGAGCTCGGCTTCTATTATGTCGGCCCGGTCGACGGCCACAATATCGACGGGCTCGTCCAGATCCTCGAGAATGTCCGCGACGCCGACGAGGGGCCGATGCTGGTCCATGTCGTCACCAAGAAAGGCAAGGGCTACGGCCCGGCCGAGGCGGCGGCCGACAAATATCACGGGGTCCAGAAGTTCGACGTCGTCTCCGGCGAGCAGGCCAAGGCCGAGCCCGGGCCGCCGAGCTACACCGGGGTCTTCGCCAAGGCGCTGACCGCCGAGGCGGCGCGCGACGACAAGGTGGTGGCGATCACCGCGGCGATGCCGTCGGGCACCGGCCTCGACAAGTTCGGCGCACTCTACCCCGATCGCATGTTCGACGTCGGGATCGCCGAGCAGCACGCCGTCACCTTCGCCGCGGGACTTGCCGCGCAGGGCTATCGCCCGTTCTGCGCCATCTATTCGACCTTCCTTCAGCGCGCCTACGACCAGGTCGTCCACGACGTCGCCATCCAGAATCTGCCGGTCCGCTTCGCCATGGACCGCGCCGGGCTGGTCGGCGCCGACGGCGCCACCCACGCCGGCAGCTTCGACCTCGCTTACCTCTGCACCCTGCCCAATTTCGTGGTGATGGCGGCCGCCGACGAGGTCGAGCTCGTCC
>JBEVDE010000253.1:0-4868 GCA_040514175.1 Allosphingosinicella sp.
ATTCGTACAATTTCGTGCCGCCGATCGTGAGCGGCTGGCAGCCGCACGAGCCGGCCGGCGGATCGATGCGCGAGGAGCAGGCCTTCTTCCGGGTCGCCACGCCGGGCGTGAGCCCGATGTTCCAGCTCCCGATGGGCTCGTCGAAGCCGGGCGACCTCAATTGGGCGACTCGGCTGATGTGGATCGCGGTCATCGCCATCGGCGTGGCGCTGGCCTTCGGAGCGCTGGTCTCCGCGATCGAGGCGCTCGGCCGGCTCACCCAGGCCTGAGCCGCGCCCGACAGGGCGCGTCCGTCGATTGGCGCCTGCCAATCCAATCCCAGGAACATGATCGGCGCCGGGGGCCTTCCCCGCGTTCAGATCCCCTTGGCGGATGGCGATCCCGTCTCGCAGAAAAAACCTGAGCCAATCATCAGGTTACCAACCAGCCATTGGTATACCAACCATTGGACATTGCCAGCGCACCCGCTTGCCGCTCATTCGGAGACACCGATCGAGAGCGGGCAGCGACAAGCGGGTGTCCGGCGGCCGATGCGGAGGAGCAAGCTCCTTCCCTCGCCACGCCGGGAGGGGCTCCCAAGCTAACCGCTCTCGACCGGCACCGGGGCCTGGCGACCTTGCGTGGTTGACGAGGCTGGCGTGGAGAAAGGTGCCAGGGGTGGCACCGGCCTTCGACGCCCTGGGCCCCGGGATTTAGAGCCGGCGGGGTCAGGCCGGCACCCATAGGACCGAGTACATAGCCGCGGAACTGCGTTCCGCGAACAGGGAGAAATCATGCTCAAAGCACGCCGGGATGCGGTCAGAAAGGTGGCCGAAAGCCTATTCGCGACCGAGGATGCAATCGACACAGCTTTAGCTCGCGCGGCCGAATTAAGTGCGGCGATCGTCACAGCTCGCAAGGATGCCAATCTGTCGGCGATGGTCGGCCACGATGGATTCGAAATGGCTGCCTCAGCTTTTGCGGCGCTCGCCCGTGCTCGCTGCGACATCATCGAATCTCACAAAAGGCTTGATGAGGCGAAAACACAAATCGGACTTCGGGTCATGTCCGTCGGCGAGCTGGGAAAGCCGCCCGCACCAGCAGGATTCCATCAAGAATCATCGCACCTTCAAGCCGTTGCCTGAATGGTCGTGACGCCGCCGACCTGGAGAGTTCCGTGCACAACATGCCCGTAACCGAAGCAGCTTATCAGCCACTCCCAGGCTCGGCAGGCTTGACCCCGCAAAGAGGGCGTGGTCCGGTCAGGTCATGCTTCCGGTTCCGGTCTACTACGCACTCTTCGCTGCCTGCGGACTGTACGTGCTTCTCAGGGGAGGTGCGCCAGAAAAAGTCGGGACCGTCATTCTCGCTGTCGGCTCGATACTCTCGGTGGCAGCGGTGTCGAGCCCATCTGGCCGGTTTGGAGCGGTCGAGGTCGGCGTCTTGTCGGTCGACATCGTCACGCTGCTCGCATTCCTGGTCTTGGCTCTCCGGGCGGAGAGGTATTGGCCACTATGCGTAACAGCGCTGCAAGCCATCGGGACGTCGGGTCATGCCGCGAAGCTTTTGGACCCCGGGGTGATACGATCTGCCTACGCGATCGTGCTTTCCCTTTGGGGATATCTGATGCTTCTCCTAATCGCCATCGGCACGTGGAACCATCAGAGGCGCCTGGCCAAGTTCGGTGTCGACAAATCCTGGTCGAGCTCCTCCGGCCACTCGGCGCGGCTGCCTCCGACTGGGCCGATCGGCTAGTCTCAGAATTCGGGTCGTTGGCGGGAACGCTGGCGGCGGCGCCGGCGGCGCAGGCGCGGGCGCTGGGGGACGGCGCAGCGGCGGTTCGGCATCTCGGGATCGTTCGTGACGCGATGCTCCATTCGCTCCGAACCGAAGCCTTCGCCCGCCCCACGCTCGACGATTCGCAGAAGCTGATCGACTATCTCTCGCTCGACATGGCCCTGCTCCCCACCGAGCGGCTTCGTGTCCTGTTTTTGAACACCAGCAACCGTCTGCTCTACGACGAGACCCTGTCCGAAGGCTCGATCAGCGAGACCCCCGTCTACCCGCGCGAGATCATGCGGCGGGCTCTGGAGGTCGGCGCGACGGCGCTCATCCTGGCGCATAACCACCCCTCGGGCGATCCCACGCCCAGCCGGGGCGACGTCGAGGCCACGCGCCGGATCGCCGAGGCGGGGCGGGCGCTCGATATCTGCATTCACGACCATGTGATCGTCGCTCGATCGGGCTGGTCGAGCTTCCGGGCCCTGGGCCTGCTCCAGCCGGCGAGGAGGAATTGATGGGAACCGAAATATGGCTCTATGCAGAGCCGCGGAAATCGATAATGTGGCCGCGGGGAAGGCTACGTGGTGCGAGAAATTCACTCAGCAAGACTCGAAGCGGCGCTGGCGATAGTTCGCCAGGCGTCGGCGCGTCTCGCAATCCTGTCCGATCCCTATTCGGTCGAATCCGGCCAGTCGTTGCGCACCGTGGCTGAGCGGCTCTACCAGGAGCGCCGCCGGCGCGACGAATATTTCCCGCTGGGATTGTTCGGCGAGCCGGCCTGGGACCTCTTGCTTTCGCTGTTCATCGCGGGCGACGACGGCCGCGAGGTCTCGCTCGACGAGGCCTATCGCTCGGCCCAGGTCGACCCCGAGGACGGGCCGGCGCTGATCGACCGTCTGATCGACAAGCAATTGGTCGCGCGCAGCCGCACCCGGCGCAATTCGATCGCGCTCACCCCGCACGGCATGGATCGCCTCAGCGACTATCTCGCCGATCTGATCTGATCCGCCTCCCGTCCCTGGAGGAATTGGGGGTGGACAGGCGAGCGCGGGCGAAGCTTGGCGGGCTTGCGAGTTCCGCCTCGGGCGGACCCACCATCGAGCCGGTTACGACGCAAGCCGCGAAAGCCGACCTCCTGGACCTGGGTCCGTACTCGATGCCCGCAGCGGCCACGCCGCTGCGCGGTCGCCCGGAAAAGGGCGATCAAGGCCCTTCCGTATATTGAGGACGGACCCTAGGCCCGTGCTCGCCGGAGCGCCGCGTTGATCCGGGTCTGCCAGCCCGGACCGCCGGCCTTGAACTTCTCCACCACGTCTTTGTCCAGGCGGATCGAGACCAATTGTTTATCCGAACCGGCCGGGCGGCCGCCACGCGGCCTGGTGTTCGGAAAGGCGGCGAGCAAATCCGGGGGCAGCATTTCGGGACCGCGGGCCGCGGCGAAATCGGCGTCGGTCCACTCCGGATTCTCCGGATCAGTCTCCACCCTGGAATTCATGACGCTTCCTTTCCATCCGATTCGCCTTCCGGAGGCTGATCGCCCGCGCAATCCCATCCCGCCAGGTCAGAATCGCGCAATAGGCCTTGCCGTCCAGCAACCCGTAGATCCGAAATCGGCGCTCCCTTTCCTCCGGCCGACTGTTCTCCGTCACCGCGACGATCTCGAGCCGACCGGTCCGCGCCAGAGATACACCATGCTTCTCGACATTGGCGGCATCCTTGGCCGGATCGAACTCGATCTCCACCATTGCTTCATAGCCGATTCCGGCGCCGCTTCCCAAAGCTTTCTGTATATACGAAAACCGCATGCGACGGTCGTCCCGCCGGCCCGGGATATGGCCGACCGCGGGACCGGCGCGCGCGCTAGATCGTCGCTGTGACCCGGAAGCCGGACGTGGGCCCCTCGCCTTCCTCCGGCTCGACCTCGATCCGCTCGACCTTGGCCGCCGGCGGGCCCGTGCGACAGGCGGCGACGAGGGTCTGCACCGCCTCCTCCTCGCCATAAGCGGCCAGCTCGACGCTGCCGTCGCGGCGGTTGCGGACCCAGCCGCGGACGCCGAGCGCGAGCGCCTTGTCCATCGTCCAGTTGCGGAAGAAGACGCCCTGGACCCGGCCGTAGATGCGGACTCGGCGGCCGCTCATCCGCCTTGCGCCCGGCGGAGGCCGAAGCCGTTCCAGCTCATGACCCGGCGAGGGCTTCGAAGGCGGGCGCGTAAGCGGCGGTCCCTGACGCCGGGGCGGCCGGAGGGCGGTGGAGCCAGAGCGCCATGAAATAGGGTCCCGAATAAGGGGAGGCGAACGGCGCCGCCGCCTCCGCCGAAAAGCCGAAGCGCGTATAATAATCGGGATCGCCGAGGACAAAAACCACCTCCTCGCCGAGCGTGCCGGCGATCGCCAGAGCGGCCCGGATCAGCTCCGAACCGACACCGCTTCCCTGGGCGCCGGGCAGGATTGCGACCGGGCCGAGCCCCAGAGATCGGAAAGCCCGGTCGGCGGCGGACGCGCGCATCCGGCTGAGCATGACGTGACCGACGATTTCGCCATTCTGCTCCGCCACCAGCGAGATTTCGGAATCGAAATCCTCGTGAAGCCGGGTGACGAGATCGGCTTCCGCCGAAGTCGGAAACGCCGCGAGGTGGACTTTCCGGATCGCCCCGGCGTCGCCGCCGCTCTCCGGCCTTACCGACCGGCTCACGTCGTCGCGATGTCCGGGGCGTCCTCCGCCTTCATTCCGACGACGTTGTAGCCGGCGTCGACATGGTGGATCTCGCCGGTGACTCCCGAGGCGAGGTCGGAGAGGAGGTAGAGGCCGGCGCCGCCGACGTCCTCGATGGTGACGTTGCGGCGGAGCGGCGAATTATATTCGTTCCATTTGAGGATGTAGCGGAAGTCGCCGATGCCGCTCGCGGCCAGGGTCTTGATCGGGCCGGCGGAGATGGCGTTCACGCGGATCCTGTCGGGACCGAGATCCATGGCGAGATATTTCACCGAGGTCTCGAGCGCGGCCTTGGCGACACCCATCACATTATAATGGGGAATGACCTTCTCGGCGCCGTAATAGCTCAGGGTCAGCAGCGAGCCGCCCGGCTTCATCATCTTGCGGGCGCGCG
>JBEVDE010000259.1:0-10197 GCA_040514175.1 Allosphingosinicella sp.
CACCGCGCATGAATTCCTTCAGGAGCGGCTGCGGGAGATCAAATTGGCCTAGATCCTCCCCGCGATTTCGCGGGGAGGGGGACCGCGCGAAGCGCGGTGGAGGGGTTCTTCGAAGTCTGAAAGAGCCCCTCCACCAGGCTTCGCCTGGTCCCCCTCCCCTGCAAATGCAGGGGAGGATTTTCTATCCCGCGTCCTTCAGATTGTCCGGTCCGAAACCCCAGGGAATCAGCTCCGAGATCCGGTTCGCCCGAACATTCGTACCGTCGCCATTGGCCGAGACCACCTCGATGTCGCGCCCCGCCAGCTGCGCCGCCTCGAGGATCGACTGGCGGCAGCCGCCGCAGGACGTCACCACCGCTTCCCCGGCCAGCGCGCCGTCCGCGACATGGCCTCCGGCGACGGCGATCCGCGCCACCTTGTCGAGGCCGAAGGCCTGCTGCGCCGCGGTCAGGGCCGCGATCTCGGCGCAGACCCCGAGCCGGTAGCAGGCATTCTCCATGTTCGCGCCGACCGCGATCTCGCCGTCGGCCGAGAGGATGGCGCAGCCGACGCTGAAGCGGCTGTAAGGGGCGTAAGCGGCCAAGGCGGCGGCCCGGGCGCGCTCGACGAGGGGATCGGGAAGGTCGGTCATTCGACCCTCCATAAAGCCCTTGGCGATTCGCGCCAGAGCGTGGCACGAGCCCGCAATCCTGGCGGAGACCGAGACGATGAGGATGAGACTGGCGGCGGCGTTCCTGCTGGTGCTGGGCGGCTGCGCGACGACGGCGCCGCGGGCCACGGCCCCGGTCGAGGTCAAGCTGATCGCCTTCAACGACTTCCACGGCAATCTGCAGCCGCCCAAGGCGACCGTCGACCATCCCGCGCCGGGGCCCGGGGCGGTCCGGGTGCCCGCCGGCGGCGCGGCCTATCTCGCCTCCGCGATCGCGCAGCTTCGCGCCCGGGCTCGCTACAATCTCGTCGTCTCGGCGGGCGACATGATCGGCGCCTCGCCGCTCGTCTCGGCGCTGTTCCTCGACGAGCCGACGATCCACGCCATGAACCTCATGCGCGTCGATTATAACGCCGTCGGCAACCATGAATTCGACCGCGGCCAGGACGAGCTCGTGCGGATGCAGAAGGGCGGCTGCGCGAAGCACACGGTGCGCCAGCCCTGCGCGGTCGAGCCGTTCGGAGGCGCCCGTTTCGCTTTCCTCGCCGCCAACGTCGTCAGCCCGGACGGCGCCACCCTCTTCCCGGCCTATGCGATCCGAAGCTTCGGCAAGGGCGCCCGCCGGGTGAAGATCGGGATCATCGGCATGACCCTGAAGGAGACCCCGACGGTGGTGACCCCCGCGGGAGTCGCCGGCCTCGGCTTCCGCGACGAGGCGGAGACGGTGAACGCGCTCGTCCCGAAGCTGAAGGCCGAAGGCGCGGACGCGATCGTCCTGCTTATCCACCAGGGCGTCAATTCGAAGCTCGGCTATGACGACCGGAGCTGCGCCGTCGAGGGCGATCTGATGCCGATCCTCGACCGGCTCGATCCGGCGGTGGACGCGGTGGTCTCGGGCCATACCCACAATGCCTATGTCTGCGATTACGGGCGGATCAATCCGGCCAGGCCGATGCTCCTCACCAGCGCCGGCAGCTACGGCCGGCTCGTCACCGACCTCGATCTCACCATCGATCCCGTCGCCGGCAAGGTGATCGCGAAACGCGCCCGCAACATCGTCGTCCAGGGCGAGGCCTTCACCGGCCCGCGCGGGCCGGTCCCGCTGAACGGCGCCGTGCCGCGCTACGCGCCCGAGCCCGCGGTGGCGGCCCTGGTCGAACGCTATGCGAAGGCCGCCGAACCGATCGCGGCGCGGCCGATCGGCCTTCTCGGCGGGCCGGCGCTGCGCGAGTCGAACGGCCATGGCGAGCAGGTGCTCGGCAACCTCATCGCCGACGCCCAGCTCGCCGCGACGAAAAGCGCCGCCCAGGGCGGGGCCCGGATCGCCTTCATGAACAGCGGCGGCATCCGCGCCGACCTGGTGCCCGCCGCGGACGGCGGGATCAGCTTCGGCCAGCTCTTCGCCGCCCAGCCCTTCGCCAATCTGCTGGTGGTGAAGAGCCTGACCGGGCGCCAGCTCCGCGCCTTGCTCGAGCAGCAGTTCGCGAGCGGCTCGAACACGGCCCAGGACCCCTACATCCTCTCCCCGTCGCACAACGTCCGCTTCGCTTACGATCTGGCGAAGCCCGAGGGGCGGCGAATCGTGCTTCTGACGGTGGACGGGCAGCCGGTCCGCGACGAGTCGGTCTACCGGGTGGCGATGAACAGCTTCCTGGCCAGCGGCGGCGACAATTTCACGATATTCCGGGAAGGCACGGATCCGACCGGGGGGATGCAGGACGTCGACGCCCTGGAAGCCTATATCGCCGGTGCGGGGAGCCTGACTCCGCCCGCGCTGGGCCGCGTGGAGAAAAGGGGGCCTAAGCCCTAGATCCTCCCCATCGCGGAGCGGTGGGGAGGGGGACCACCCGAAGGGTGGTGGAGGGGTAGCCGGAACAGGCCTGCGCCATTACCCCTCCACCGCGCTTCGCGCGGTCCCCCTCCCCATCTTCGATGGGGAGGATAGTCTAGCGGAACGGCGGCTCGTCGAAGCTTCGGAGCTTGCGGCTGTGGAGGCTGCCGCCCTGGTCCTTGAGGATCCTCAGGGTCTCGATGCCGATCCTCAAATGCTGGCTGATCGCCCGCTCGTAGAAAGCGTTGGCCTGGCCGGGCAGCTTGATCTCGCCGTGCAAGGGCTTGTCGGAGACGCAGAGCAAGGTGCCGTAGGGGACCCGAAAGCGATAGCCCTGGGCGGCGACGGTGGCCGATTCCATGTCGATGGCGACGGCGCGCGACTGGTTGAAGCGGAGCGCCGAGCTCTGGATGCGAAGCTCCCAATTGCGGTCGTCGGTGGTGACGACGGTGCCGGTCCTCAGGCGCCGCTTGAGGTCCTGCGGCTCCTCGCCGGTCACTTCCGCGGCGGCGTCGTAAAGGGCCTGCTGGATCTCGGCGATGGGCGGGATCGGGATCTCGACCGGAAGGGTGCCGTCGAGGACGTGATCGTCGCGCAGATAGGCGTGAGCGAGGACATAGTCGCCGATCGTCTGGCTCGGCCTCAGGCCCCCGCAATGGCCGATCATCAGCCATACTTCGGGGCGAAGGACGGCGAGATGGTCGCAGATCGTCTTCGCATTGGCCGGACCGACGCCGATGTTGACGAGGGTGATGCCGCCGCCATTGGCCGCGATCAGATGGTAGGCCGGCATCTGCACCTTGCGCCAGCTTCCCGCCGCGACCTGCTCGACCGGATCCTCGGTATCCCGGTCGACGAAGACTCCGCCGGGCGCGGACAAGGCTTCATAGGGGCTGTCCTCGCGGCGCAGTTCTTCCACCGCCCAGCGGACGAACTCGTCGACGTAGCGGACATAGTTGGTGAACAGCAGATAGCGCTGGGTGTGCTCGACCGGAGTGCCGGTATAATGGCGCAGGCGCGCGAGGCTGAAATCGACCCGGGGCCCGTCGAACAGGGCCAGCGGCCGCTCGGCGTGGCGCGCATAGTCCCAAGTGCCGTCCGCGACCTCGTCGCCGATATGGGAAAGCTCGGTCGCCGGGAACCAGCGGCTGAGGTCGGCGGCATGGGCGCCGTCGAGCCTGAGATCGTCGGTGCCGTCGAGCACGTAGGGATAAGGGATCTCGCTCGCCGAAGGGCCGACCGAAATCTCCACCTGATAGTCGCGGACGAGATATTCGAGCTGCTCGGCGAGATATTTGCGGAAGTGGCGCGGCCGCGCGATGCTGATCGCGTAGCGCCCGGGCTGGTTCAACCGGCCGAAGGCGCGCGGCGGGAAATGGGGCGGGCTGTCGAAGCTGTAGTCGATCCTGAGCTCGGGATAAGCGAACAGGCCCCTTGCCCGCGCCTCCGGATCGGGGCGCTCGCCGCGAAGCAGATAGGCGGCGAGCGCGCTGCGCAGGGCGGCGACCGATTCGTCGAACATCTCGCAGAGCCGGTCGATCAGCGGGGGTATGGAATCGAGATCGCTCATCTTCCCCTCCCCTTCGCACGGCTTTGCGAGCGGGGCTAGAGACAGCGTCATCCCGGCGAAGGCCGGGATCCATGAACACTGGCGGCCGGAACCTCGAGCCATGGTGTTCGTGGATTCCGGCTTTCGCCGGAATGACGGGAAGGAGTAAGCTCCAACCCGTGCCCGAGCTTCCCAACCCCGTCTACTGGTCGATCCCCGGTTTCGTCGGCCTGCTCCTGCTCGAGCTGTGGGTGGCGCGCCGGCAGCGGAGGCGGCTTCACGAGGGCAAGGATACGCTCACCTCGCTCGGCCTCGGCCTCGGCAGCCTGGTCGCCGGGATCCTTTCCGCCGGGCTGGTCGCGGCTCTGTCGATCTGGGTCTACCGCTTCCACCTGATCGACATCGGCTACGCCTGGTGGGCCTTCGCGCTCTGCTTCCTGCTCGACGATCTCGCTTATTACGTCTTCCACCGCTCGGCCCACCGGGTGCGCTGGTTCTGGGCGAGCCACGTCGTCCACCACAGCTCCGAACGCTACAATCTCTCGACCGCGCTGAGGCAGACCTGGACCGGTTTCCTCAGCCTCAACTTCCTGTTCCGGCTGCCGCTCTTCCTGATCGGTTTCCCGCCGCCGATGATCTTCTTCTGCGTCGGCGTGAATCTGGTCTACCAATATTGGATCCACACCGAGATGATCGGTAAGATGCCGCGCTGGTTCGAGGCGGTGATGAACACGCCGGCGCACCACCGCGTCCACCACGCCGTCAACCCGCGCTATCTCGACCGCAATTATGCCGGCGTGTTCATCGTCTGGGACCGGATGTTCGGAAGCTTCGAGCCCGAGCGCGACGAGGATCCGCCGCGCTACGGGACGGTGAAGCCTCTGGGCTCCTACAATCTTTTCTGGGCGGCGCTTCACGAATGGGTGGAGATGGCCCGGGACGCCTGGCGGGCGCCGGGGCTCAAGGCGAAGCTCGCCTACCTGGTGCGAGAGCCCGGCTGGAGCCACGACGGCTCGCGCGAGACCAGCGCCATGATAAGGGCGCGGTGGCGGGCCGAGAAGCCGGACGCCCCTTAAATCCTCCCCGGCATTGGCCGGGGAGGGGGACCATGCGCAGCATGGTGGAGGTGTAGCTGGCCCAGGCCTGCGCGATTACCCCTCCACCACCCTTCGGGTGGTCCCCCTCCCCGAGCAAGCTCGGGGAGGATTTAGGTCAGTCGTCGAAGGCGAGCTCATAAAAAAACGGGGACAGCATACATTTTTCCAGCGCCTGGGCGACAAGCGACCGGTTGCAAAAAATGTATGCTGTCCCCGTTTTCGGGAGTGTCAGGCGTTGAAGGCGAGCTTCAGACCGGGTCTCGGCCATTTCGCCTTGTAGAGGCGGCCGGTGCCCGAGGCGGTGATCCAGGCGTCGCGCAGGTCGCCGCCGCCGAAGCAGATATTGGTGCAGATCGGATCGGGGACCGGGAAATGCTCAAGCGTCCCGTCCGGAGCGATCGCGGTGACGCCGCCGTTGACGAGGGTCCCGACGCAGACCCGGCCGTCCGCCTCGACCGCGAGGCTGTCGAGCAGCTGGTAGCCGGAAAGATTGGCGATCACCCGGCCCGGCGGGCCGAGCGGCGCGGGCGGGACGAGAGTCCCGGGCGCTTCGACGTCGAACGCCCAGAGACGCTGGAGCCAGGTGTCGGCGACATAGACAATGCGCCCATCGGGAGAGAGTCCGACCCCGTTCGGGGAGAACAGGCCGTCGCGCTGACGGCCGATATGCGAGCCGTCGGCGGCGGCGTGGCAGAGCGCGCCGAAGCGGCGGCCGTCGTTCGTGGTGCAGCCATGGTCGGTGAACCAGAGACCGCCTTGGGAGTCGAAGACGAGGTCGTTGGGGCCGAGCAGCCGGCGGCCGTCGCAGCGGTCGTAGACCGTCTCGAGCCGCCCGGAATCGAAGTCGAAGCGCTGGATCGAGCCGCCCTCATGGCCGGGCGGAGTCGGGCCGGGGACGGTGAGTCCCATCTCCTCGTGCCAGGCGAAGGATCCCCCATTGTTGGCGATCCACAAGGCGCCGTCCGGGCCGATGGCGAGGCCGTTGGGGCCGCCGCCGGTCTCGACCAGCCTTTCCTTGGAACCGTCGGGCCGCACCCGAGTGATCCGCCCGCCCCTGATCTCGGCGACGAGGACGGAGCCGTCCGCCATCGCCACCGGCCCTTCGGGGAATTCGAGTCCCTCGGCGACGAGCGCGAGCTCCATCAGATCGTTTCCCGGCGAAGGCCGGGACCCGGTCGCGCCGCCGGCTCCGCTGGGCCCCGGCCTTCGCCGGGGAGCAGGGAATGTGTCCTCATCAGGCGTGGCCGAGGATGGCCTTGGTTTCGAGGAATTCCTCGAAGGCGTGGTCGCCCCATTCGCGGCCGTTGCCCGACTGCTTGTAGCCGCCGAACGGGGCCATGAAGTCCAGTTCGGCGCCGTTGATGTTGACCTGGCCGGCGCGGAGGCGCGCCGCGACCCTGCGGGCATGGTCGGTGTCGGACGAATGGACGTAGGCGGCGAGGCCGTAGGGGGTGTCGTTGGCGATCGCCACCGCCTGCTCCTCGTCCTCATAGCCGATGATCGACATGACCGGCCCGAAAATCTCCTCGCGGGCGATGGTCATATTGTTGTCGACGTCGCCGAACACGGTCGGGCGGACGTAATAGCCGCGCTCGAGGCCCTCCGGAAGGCCGGCGCCGCCCACGACGAGGGTCGCGCCTTCAGCGACCCCGCGCTCGATCAGGCCCTGGATCTTGGTCCATTGCACCTCGGAGACGACCGGGCCGAGACTGGCATCGCCTTTGGGATCGCCGACCCTGGTCTTCTCGGCGACGGCACGGGCGGCCGCCTTCGCTTCCTCCATCCGGGCCCTGGGGACGAGGAGCCGGGTCGGCGCGTTGCAGGACTGGCCGGAGTTGGTGAGCATGTGGCGCATCGCCGCGGTCACCGCCTTGCCGACGTCGGCATCCTCGAGGACGATGAAGGGCGACTTGCCGCCCAATTCCTGATGAACCCTCTTCACCGTGTCGGCGGCCGCCTTGGCGACGGCGATTCCGGCGCGGGTCGAGCCGGTGAAGGAGACCATGTCGACGTCGGGATGGGCGGCTATGGCGGCGCCCACTCCCGGCCCGTCGCCGTTGACCAGGTTGAAGACTCCCGCCGGAACGCCCGCGGCGTCGAGCACCTGGGCGAAGATATAGCCGGAGAAAGGCGCGACCTCGGAGGGCTTCAGGACCATCGTGCAGCCGGTGGCGAGCGCCGGGAAGACCTTGGTCGCGATCTGGTTGATCGGCCAGTTCCACGGCGTGATGAAGCCGCACACTCCGATCGGCTCCTTCTTGATCAGGGTGGAGCCGCGCTGCTCCTCGAAATGATAGTCCTTGAGCACGCCGATCGCGGCCTGGAGGTGGCCGATCCCAACCGCCGCCTGGGCGCGCTGGGCGAGCATGGCCGGAGCGCCCATCTCCTCGGTGATCGCCTCGGCGATCTCGGCATAGCGCTTCTGATCTTCGCGTGCGATCGCCTGGAGAAGCTCGAGGCGCTGCTCGCGGCTGGTCTCGGAATACGCCGGAAAGGCGGCCTTGGCCGCCGCCACCGCCCGGTCGACGTCCTCCGGGCCGCCGAGGCTGATCCGGCCGGCGACGCTCTCGTCGGCCGGGTTGACGACGTCGAGGGTGCGGCGCTCGACGGGCTTCACCCATTCGCCGCCGATGTAGAAATCGAGATAGTCGCGCATGGTGGTTCCCCTCGGGATGAGTCGGGCGCCGCTATAGCTTCATCCTCCCCGCGCGCGAAGCGCGTGGGGAGGGGGACCGCCCGAAGGGTGGTGGAGGGGTAATCCGCGCAGGCCTGCGCCGGCTACCCCTCCACCCCGCTACGCGGGGTCCCCCTCCCCATCTCCGATGGGGAGGATTTTCCTAAAACTTCACCCCCGCCGCGATTCCGAAGCGCCTCGGCTCCAGGGTGAAGACGTTGGTGAACAGGCCCGAGGACTGGTCGGTGACATATTGGCCGGTGATGGCGTCGTTCTTGGTCAGATTCTGGACGAAGGCGCGGGCGAACCAGCGCTCATCCTTGCCGTTCAGCTGGATCTGGGCGTTGATCACCGAATAGCTGTCGATCCGGTCGACCGCGGTGTTGAAGCTGCGCGCCCAGAATGGGCCGGTGAAGGCCCAGTCGACGCGGGGAACGACGGTCATGCCGTTGCCGAAGCGGATCGTATGCTGGAGTCCGACCGAGATCTTCCAGTTCGGCGCCTGCGGAAGCTCGTTGCCGCTGAGATCGACCGGAACGCCGGTCTGGACGGTGAACGGCAGCGGCCCGGTCGGGGTCGCGAACAGGCCCCTCAAGGGCGCCGACGGACTGGCGATGGTCGCGGCGAGCGCGTCGCAGACCGAGAAGGCGCCGGTCGTGTTGGTGCCCGGCACCGGCACCGGCCCGGCGAGGCCGAGGGCGCCGTTGAAGGCGGTGACGAGGGTGTTGGCGCCGACCGCATTGCCCGGAGCGTTGGGAATGACGGCGCAATTGGACGCGTTGGTGACGTCCTTGATGATCACCGTGTCGGAGCGGCCGCCGGAGACGTCGCGCGGATCGACGAGCTGGAGGTCCTTGATCTTGGTGTGCAGATAGGAGCCTGAGACGTTGATCAGGGTGTCCGGGTGCGGCCGGAACACCGCCTCCGCCTCGGCGCCGTAGATCTCCGCGTCGGTATTGTCGTTGACCGAGGTGCGGGCGACGATTCGGCTGAGCTGCAGGCCTTTGTAATCGTAGTAGAAGGCGCTGAGGTTGAGGCGGATCGTGCCATTGGCGAAGCTGTTCTTCGAGCCGATCTCGAACGCGTTGATGATCTCCGGCGCGAAAGTCGCAGGGACGTTGAAGATCGGGTTGATCGGCGGGTTGAGGCCGCCCGATTTGTAGCCGCGCGACCAGGAGGCGTAGATCAGATTGTCCGACGTCAGATTGTAGTCGACGACGAAGCGGCCGGTGAATTCGTCGAAGGAGGCCCGGCCGATATTGTAGGGCTGGTTGCCGGCGACCGTCGGATCGGCGTCGAAATTGCCGAGGAAGGGCGAGGCGTTGGCGTCGGTGGTGCCGTAGGGCACCGGGAAGCTGGCCAGCGGCACCCGCGCAATCTGGCGCTTCTTGTCGTTCGAATAGCGGATTCCGCCGGTCAGGCGGAGCTTATCGGAGACGTCGAAATAGACCTCGCCGAACAGGCCGTAGCTCTTCAGCGAGAAGAGGTTGACCTCGCTGTTGTAGAAGGGCGGCGCCAGGAAGACGTTCGGGAAGTTGACGTTGCCGGCCGCGCGCTGGCCGAGCGCGGTCGCGGCGCCGAGGACGCCGGCGGCGTAATCGAGCCCGAACGAGGCGACGTAATAATTGGAATCGGTGAACTTGTTGTCGAGGTAGATGCCGCCGACCAGGAAGTTCAGCGGCCCCTCGAAGTCGCTGTCGAGGTGGGCCTCGACCGAATATTGGCGGGAATGGCTCTGCGAGCGGTCGTAATCGGTGCTTCCCGCCGTGCAGCGGTTGGTGAAGCCGCCGAAGACGCCGGTATAATTGAGGTTGGTTTCGGACGTGCAGACCGTGCCGCCGGGGCCGATCAGGGCATTTCTCGCCTGGGTGTAAGGATTGACTCCGCCCGGGAAGAGCCCGCCCGGCGCCGCCGCGGTGGCGACGAAGGTCGCGATTCCGACGTTGCCGGCCAGCGAATTGCCGGCGACGAGATTATAGTCGGTGCGGCTGTCGACCTCCTGCTTGGTGTAGCCGCCGGTGACGGTGAGGTCCAAAGTCTCGCCTATCTCCTGCTCGATGCGCGCCATCGCGTGCCATTCTTTGGCGAAATAGGTCGGGTTGAAGTCGGTGCGGACGGTGCGCAGGTCGGCCGGATTGACGACTCCGCCGAAGAAATTGTCGGCCCCGTAGAGGCTGCCGAGCCCGAAATTGGTCAGCGCCGCATTGTTGATCCGGAAGAATTCGCGCGAGCTGAGAATTGCAGCCAGGGTCGCGTTGCCGTTGACGGTCTCGAACTCCAGAGTGTCGGGCGAGCAGCCGAGGATTCCGGTGGGATCGCGGTTGCAGAGCTGCTTCTGGATACGCGAACGGTCGTCGCGCTCGTGGAAATAATAGCCGATCAGATCCAGCCTCGTGG
>JBEVDE010000384.1:0-4139 GCA_040514175.1 Allosphingosinicella sp.
TCTCGCCCGCAGCCAGCGGCGCCAGCCGGCTGCTGGAACCCCATGAAATGAAGAACATGCTTCCTCCCCGCTCAACCGTCGCCCGCCGGCACCGAGGCGTGCGCGGGGCGGGACCCCCTCCCGCGGGGAGCGAGGCTAAGTGAGCGGGGCGCTCGACGCCAGCGCTTTTACGCGGCGCCGGGCGGCGCCCGGGAGAGCCGCGGCGGCGGCGCGCTCACTCGCCCGCGGGGAGGTAGATTTCGCCGCCTTTCTCGCGGAATTTCTCGCTCATCTCGGCCATGCCCTTGTCGGCCTCCAGGAACGTGTCCGCGCCGGAGTTCTGCTTCGCCGCGAAATCCCTCACTTCCTGGGTGATCTTCATCGAGCAGAATTTGGGTCCGCACATCGAGCAGAAATGGGCGGTCTTGGCGCCTTCCGCGGGCAGGGTCTGGTCGTGATATTGCTCGGCCGTGTCGGGGTCCAGGGAGAGGTGGAACTGGTCGCGCCAGCGGAATTCGAAGCGGGCGCGGCTAAGGGCGTCGTCGCGCATCTTCGCGGCCGGGTGGCCCTTGGCGAGATCGGCGGCGTGGGCGGCGAGCTTGTAGGTGACCACCCCCACCTTCACGTCGTCGCGGTCGGGGAGGCCGAGATGCTCCTTCGGCGTGACGTAGCAGAGCATCGCCGTTCCGAACCAGCCGATCATCGCCGCGCCGATCGCGCTGGTGATGTGGTCGTAGCCGGGGGCGATGTCGGTGGTGAGCGGCCCCAGGGTGTAGAAGGGGGCCTCGCCGCAGGCCTCGAGCTGCTTGTCCATGTTCGCCTTGATCTTGTGCATCGGCACGTGGCCGGGGCCCTCGATCATGACCTGGACGTCATGACGCCAGGCGATCCGGGTAAGCTCGCCCAGAGTCGCCAGCTCGGCGAACTGGGCTTCGTCATTGGCGTCGGCGATCGAGCCGGGGCGCAGGCCGTCGCCGAGCGAGAAGGCGATGTCATAGGCCTTCATGATCTCGCAGATTTCCTCGAACCTCGTGTAGAGGAAGCTCTCCTTGTGGTGGGACAGGCACCATTTGGCCATGATCGAGCCGCCGCGCGAGACGATGCCGGTCACCCTCTTCGCCGTCATCGGGATGTAGGGCAGGCGCACTCCGGCGTGGATGGTGAAATAGTCGACGCCCTGCTCGGCCTGCTCGATCAAAGTGTCGCGGTAGATCTCCCAGGTCAGCTCTTCCGCAACGCCCCCAACCTTTTCAAGCGCCTGGTAAATAGGGACTGTCCCTATCGGGACGGGCGAGTTGCGGATGATCCATTCGCGCGTGTCGTGGATGTTGCGGCCGGTGGAGAGGTCCATCACGGTGTCGGCGCCCCAGCGGATCGACCAGACCATCTTGTCGACCTCGGCGGCGACGTCGGAGGCGACCGCGCTGTTGCCGATATTGGCGTTGATCTTGACCAGGAAGTTGCGGCCGATCGCCATCGGCTCGCTCTCGGGATGGTTGATGTTGGAGGGGATGATGGCGCGGCCCCGAGCGACCTCGTCGCGGACGAATTCGGGGGTGACGTAATCGGGAATGGCGGCGCCGAAATCCTGGCCGTCGCGCGCCGCCGCCTCGCGCGCCATCTCGCGGCCGAGATTCTCGCGGACCGCGACATATTCCATCTCGGGGGTGATTATCCCCTTCCGGGCGTAGTGCATCTGGCTGACGTTGGCGCCGGACCTGGCGCGCAGGACCGTCTTGCGGACGGCGGGAAAGGCCTGGACCCCGCCCGAACGGTCGGGGCCGAGCTGGCCGTTGTCCTCGGGCCTGACCTCGCGCTGGAGCACCTCCTCGACGTCGCCGCGGCCGCGGATCCAGTCGCGGCGAAGCTCGGGAAGGCCGCTCATGATGTCGATCGCCGCCTGCGGGTCGGTATAGGGGCCGGAGCAATCGTAGACCCTGAGCGGCGGCTCGCCGGAGCTCGGCTCGAGGTCGATCTCGCGCATCGCCACGCCGAGCGGGCCGACGCGGATCTTGCGGCTGCCGCGGATCGGTCCGGTGGTGACTTTAAGCTCGGTACGGGCGGGGGCGTCGGCCATTCTCTTGTCTCCTCAGGCGGGACGGAGAAAGGGCGGACCCGAACTCCCTCCCTACGCCGGTGTCAGCCGGATCAGGTTCGACGGGTCGCAGCGGTGTCAGCTGCCTCTCAACCGCGTTCGCGCGGTCCCCCGGGGATGGGCCCGTGTAGGCCTTTCGTCATTCCCGCGAAAGCGGGAATCCGGCGCCGCGTCCGGATCGGGTTCCCGCTTTCACGGGAATGACTGGGAACGGACTCGAGCCGGGGTCCGGCGGACTCTTGCGGCTCAGCCGAAAACGTCGGCGAGGGCGTCGCCTTCAGGATCGTCCCGGTAGGTATTGGCGACCCGCCTCGAGAGCAGGAAGTAAGCGGTCCAGATCGCGCAGAAGACGAGCGGGCGCACGAGCTCCACGCCTGCCGTGCCGGCCAGGGCCGCAATCGGCAGCCCGCTGCCGAGCGACACGATGATGAATTCGACGGTCACGCCGCCGACGCTGATCAGCCAGAGGCCGGCGATCACGATTCGGACGGTCCTGCGCGTCTGGACGTTGAGCAGCCGCCAGACAAGATACCAGCAACCGGCGATGGACAAAGCGAACAAGGTCCATTCGGCGACCTGGATCGGCCCCCACAAGTCGCCGAAGGCGGCGGCGATGGACGGATCGGAATAGAGGCCGAACATCTGGACCAGTCCCGCCCCCGGCGAAAGCAGGCCGAGGGCGACCACGAAGAAGCCCAGCCAGCCCCCGACTCCCGACGGTCCCTCGATATAATCGTTCATGACTCTCCCCCCTGGCGCAGCCAGACTAGCGCGCGGCGTCGAAAAGCAAAGATGAACCGGCGGCGAGCTGCCGCGTTCGGTTTATCGTGCACCTCATCGAAATCCTGCTCCCCCTGGCCGACAAGGCGGGGAAAAGCTTCGGCGCGGAGCTTCACGCCCAGGTGCGCGACGAGCTGGTCGAGCATTTCGGCGGGGTCACCGCCTTCACCCGCAACCCCGCCGAGGGACTGCACAAGGCGGGCGGCGAGGCGCGAGGCCATGACGGCATCATCATCTTCGAGGTGACGGCCGACTGGCTCGACCGAAGCTGGTGGCGCGGCTACCGGAGCGAGCTCGAGCGGCGCTTCCACCAGGACGAGATCGTCGTCCGGGCGTGCGAGGTCGAGTTGCTCTAGGCTCCATTTCGGCTCCTGGCCCGTTCGCCCTGGTGATCGAAGGGGCCTTCTTCCTTCCAGGGGCAGGAAGTAGAGGACTTGGACAAGCTTAGTCCGAACGGAGACAGGAAGAGAGATGGGTTCCAGGCCGACGGCGGTCCGCCCGGCGCGGCGCAAGGTGCTTCTGCTCGGCTCCTACGCCCCGTCGCTGATCAATTTCCGCGGGCCGCTGATCGCGGCGATGGTCGAGCGCGGCCATGAGGTGTTCGCCGCCGCGCCCGATATCGACCCGGACGTCGCCGCGAAGCTGATCGCGCTCGGCGCGACTCCCGTGCCGGTGACGCTGGGGCGGACCAGCCTCAATCCGCTCGCGACCTGGCGAAGCGGGCGCCAGCTCGGCGCGCTGGTGAAGCGGATCGCGCCCGACGTGATGATCGCCTACACGATCAAGCCGGTCGTGCTCGGCGCGGCGGCGGCGCGGGCGGCGCGGGTGCCGTGCTTCGCGGCGATGATCACCGGCATGGGCTACGCCTTCCTCGGCGGGCTCCATCCCAAACGGGTCGCCGTCCGGCTCGTCGCGATGCTGATGTACCGGCGGGCGCTGGCCGCGTCGCAGCTCGTCATTTTCCAGAATGAGGACGACCGAAGCGACTTCCGCCGGCTTCGGCTGCTGCCGGCGGCAAAGCCCAGCCTCGTCGTCAACGGCTCCGGAGTCGATCTCGATCATTTCGAGCCGCGGCCGGCGCCGGCGGAAACCTCCTTCCTGATGATCGCGCGCTTCCTTCGCGACAAGGGGATCAGGGAATATGGCGCCGCCGCGGCGCGGCTGAAGGCCGAGTTTCCGGACGTGACGTTCAGGCTCGCCGGCTGGCTCGACGAATCCCCGGACTCGATAAGCCGGGCCGATCTCGATTCGATCCTGGCCGGCGGAGTCGAGGATCTCGGCCGGC
>JBEVDE010000414.1:0-6867 GCA_040514175.1 Allosphingosinicella sp.
AAGACGCTCCCGCCGGGCTGCGCTTATTATTGCGGCGGCCGCGCCAGCCTGGCCGGCGCCCGCTTCGCCAAATCGGGATCGAGCGAAGCGGACGTGAAGAAGGCGACCGACATAGCCGGCGACCCGCTTTGCGATTAATCCGGTGTCAGACACCGAATTAGGGGCGGCCAACGAACTCAACGGGTTATAAATCGGTGTCTGACACCGAATTTTGAGACGGCGAATATTTTCAAGGAGTTATAAATCGGTGTCTGACGCCGAATTATGGGCGGGGCCGGCCGTCGGCGGACGACGATGCCGCTTCTTGACGTTGACGTGAACGTAAACTACCTGCCCCGTCATGCCCCACGCCCTCCATTCGGACTTCGCGACGCCCGAATCCGGCGGCAAATCCTACACCATCACCGATCTGTGCGAGGAGTTCCGGGTCACTCCGAGGGCGCTCCGCTTCTACGAGGACGAAGGGCTGATCTCGCCGCGCCGGCAGGGGCTTTCGCGGGTCTATGGCTGGCGTGACCGGGCCCGGCTGGCCTGGATATTGCGCGGCAAGAGGGTCGGCTTCAGCCTCGCCGAGATTCGCGAGATGATCGACCTTTACGACCTCGGCGACGGCCGCGCCTCGCAGCGCCGGGTGACGCTCGAGAAATGCCGGGGCCGGATCGACCTTCTGACCAAGCAGCGCGCCGACATCGACGCCACCATCGCCGAGCTCGAACGGTTCATCGCCATGGTCGAGGCGGCCGATGGCGGTCGCTAACAGCTTCCCGGCGAAGGCCGGGATCCAGTCCTTCCGCCGCAGCGACTGGACCCCGGCCTTCGGGTTCCCATCAAGGTACTACTTTGATGGGGTCCCTCCCGGGGAACGCATTTTCTAAGAGGGAATCTCATGCCCAGCTACACCGCCCCGGTCCGCGAGACGCGCTACGTCCTGGAGGAGGTGCTCGGCCTCGAGCGCTACTCCAACCTGCCCGGCTTCGAGAATGCGACTCCCGACATGATCGAGGCGATCCTCACCGAGGGCGGCCGCTTCGCCTCCGAAGTGCTCGCGCCCCTCAACCGGATCGGCGACGAGCATGGCTGCATCCGCCACGACGACGGCAGCGTCTCGACCCCGCCGGGCTTCAAGGACGCGTGGGACCAGTTCACCGCCAGCGGCTGGACGACCCTGTCCGCGCCCGAGGAGTTCGGCGGCCAGGGCCTGCCGCAGACGGTCGCGACCGCCGTCACCGAATATCTGCTCTCCGCCAACCAGGCGTTCGAAATGTATCACGGCCTCACCGCCGGAGCGGTCGCCTCGATCCTGGTCAAGGGCTCGGACGAGCAGAAGGCGAAATACCTCCCCAACATGGTCGCCGGCAAATGGACCGGGACGATGAACCTGACCGAGCCGCATTGCGGCACCGACCTCGGCCTCCTGCGCACCAAGGCCGAGCCTCAGGCGGACGGAAGCTACCGGATCAGCGGCACCAAGATCTTCATCTCCTCGGGCGAGCACGACCTCGCCGAGAACATCATCCACCTCGTCCTCGCCAAGATCGCCGGCGCGCCCGACAACGTGAAGGGCATCTCGCTGTTCATCGTCCCCAAGTTCCTGGTCAACGAGGACGGCACGGTCGGCCCGCGCAACGGCGTCGTCTGCGGCTCGATCGAGGAGAAGATGGGAATCCACGGCAATTCGACCTGCCTCTTGAATTACGACGAGGCGGCCGGCTGGCTGGTCGGGGAGCCCGAAAAGGGCCTCGCCGCCATGTTCATCATGATGAATGCGGCGCGCCTCGGGGTGGGCTTGCAGGGTCTCGCCCAGGGCGAGGTCGCCTATCAGAACGCCGTCGCTTATGCCAAGGACCGGCGCCAGGGCCGAGCCCTCGTCCCCGACCAGCGCGAGGAAGGCGCCAGGGCGGATGCGATCATCGTCCACCCCGACGTGCGCCGGATGCTGATGGAGATGAAGGCGTTCAACGAGGCGTCGCGGGCGCTCGTCCTGTGGGGCGCGCTCCAGGTCGACATCAGCCGCCGCGCCCAGACCGAGGAGGAGCGCGAGGCCGCCTCCGACCTGCTCGGCCTGCTCACCCCCGTCATCAAGGGCTATATGACCGACCAGGGCTTCAAGGTCGCGGTCGACGCCCAGCAGATCCACGGCGGCCACGGCTATATCCGCGAATGGGGCATGGAGCAGTTCGTCCGCGACGCCCGCATCGCCCAGATTTACGAGGGCACCAACGGCATCCAGGCCCTTGACCTCGTCGGCCGCAAGCTGGGCGCCAACGGCGGCCGCGCCATACAGGCGTTCCTGAAAATGCTCGGCGAAGAGATCGCCGACGCCAAAGCCGGGGAAGGGGAGGCCGCCGAAGTCGCCGCCGCGCTCGAGAAGGGCGTCGGCGACCTCCAGACGGCGACGATGTGGCTGATGCAGAACGGCCTCGCCAACCCCAATCACGCCGGCGCCGCGGCCTATCCCTACATGACCCTGACCGGGATCGTCTGCCTGGGCCTGATGTGGCTGCGCATGGCCAAGGCGAGCCGCGCCGCCCTCGCGAACGGCGGCGGCGACCAGGCCTTCCACGAAGCCAAGCTCGTCACCGCCCGCTTCTTCGCCCAGCGCGTCATGCCCGAGACGGGCTCGCTGAGGCGCCAGATCGAGGCCGGCTCGGACACGCTGATGGCGCTCCCGGCGGAGGCTTTCTGATCGGGCTGGTCCTCCTGATCCTGGGCGGGGACGTCGAGCTCGAATGCCGGCGGGTGCGTTTCGATCACCAGGTTCAGCCTTGCGAGCTCAAGCGGGGCAAGCGCGAAGTGCTCGACGCCGCCGGCCGGCCGGCCATCCGCAAGCTCGGCGACGGCACCCTCAGATTCTCGACCAGTCCCGCGCTCGGCGGGCGAGCGGCGATCGTCGAGATAGTGCCTCGGCCGGAGGGGCACGCCGAGGTTCGCACCTTCGCGTTCGAAGGGCATCCGCATTTCGGGTGGACCCGAACCGGCTCGGCCGGCTTCCGTCTGTCCGCGGAGGAGCAACGTCGATTGCTGAGCGCGTTCGATGCCGCGCTTCCGCCTTATCGCCGCTCGCCCGGGGATATCGACGGCCCGGTGATGATCGTCTGCACGGACGGGCCCGGCTATCTGACGGAGCGCGTTCGCGGGCGAGCGGTGGAAACCCTCGATGGCTCCTGCCCCCTGGATGACGACGCTCCCCATCCCAACGCTATCCTCGCCTGTCGTCTCGACGAGATCCTCCGCCGTCATTTGGGGGAAGCCGAGCGTCCCGACCTGTCGACCGAAAACAGGTGCGACGGCCTCTGAGAAATCGGTGCCTGACACTGATTATACCTGCGACGGCGTCTGAGAAATTGGTGCCTGGCACCAATTATGCCCAGCAGTCGCCCTGAACTTGTTTCAGGATCCAGGTCGAGCGCCGCGATCGTCACCGGACGGCAAATTGGTGCCAGGCACCGATAAAATTGGTGCCAGGCACCGATTAGGCAGGCACCGATTAGGACCCTCACAGCGGGTCATGCCCGAGACGGGCCCGTCGAGGCGCCAGATCGAGGCCGGCTCGGACACGCTGATGGCGCTTCCGGCGGAGGCTTTCTAGCGCTTCCTCTCCCGCAAGACGGAAGAGGATCACGTTGAATCGCCCGACCCGTTCGCCCCGAGCCTGTCGAAGGGCCTTCCTCCTTGTGACCGAAAGCCTGACTGCAGACTGACCTAATGGCTCGTCGCGCCGTCTCTCGGAGGCAGCGGGTCCGCCGCGGAGGCTTGCAGCCGCTTGCGCTTCGACGAGCCCTTCGGGGCGGCGAGGGTCGCCGTCTGCTCGTCGAAATTCTGGATTCCGAAGGCCACCTGAAGCGAATAATCGAGCGACTGGGCGGGCGGCGTGAACGGCTGTCCGGACTTTATGTTGCGGAACCAATGGGCGACGTCCGCGCCCTGCGGCGGAAACATCGGCGCGGTGCTCAGCGGATCCTGAGCGGTCGAGTGGCAGGACAGGCACGAGGATTCGGGATTGTCGACCGGTCCGTTCAGCCGCCCCTGATAGCCGAGATGCGGCATCTTCACCGCCGGGTTGATCCAGCTCTCCTTGAGCTTGGCGCCGGGCGCGGCGGGGTCGAAGCCCGGGTCGTTGCCCCACATCAGCCCGACCGGCGAGACGTTCGTCCAGCCCGCGCCCGCGACGGTCCCCGGCGCGGGCCCGCCGCCATAGACGAAGGTGCCGAACACCCAGCCGGTCGGCGACCTCTTGTCCTTGACCGCGATGTCGATCTGAAGCAGCCGCACCGGCACCTCGCCGCGCAGCTTGGCGTCGGGCCGGCGGGCGTTGACCTGGGTGTAGGTGTAGGTCTTCCACGTCGGCGCGCCGGCCAGATAGGGCACTTCGTCGGGCGTTGCGGTGGTGAACAGCAATTTCGCCCCGACCGTGCCTTCCGGCATGATCCCGAGCGACGTGTCGGGATCGCCATGGTCCGCCCAGACCTTGCCGATCGCGCTGGCGCCGGCGGAATTGTAGAAGCCGACCGCGTAATTGTTCCACATCCTGGTTTGCTTGGGATCGAGTTCGCCCGGCATGTTGACCCGCTCGCGGGTCAGGCCGTGGGCCGGCTCGCGGCCGTTGAAGCCGTAATCCTGCCACGGCGCATTATACCATTTGCGCTTGCTGTTGAGCGCCGGGTCGAAGCTGTCCTCGACGCTCTCGCGGATATTGCCCTCGTAGAAATAAGCGAGCACCGACCGGATATATTGGTCGGGCTGGGTCGCGGGATCGAAGGCGAGCCAGGGCTGGCCGTCCGCCGGCGCCGTCGCCGGAAAATCCTGGGCGAGCTTGAAGACCCGGCCCGTCCAGCCCGCGGGCAGAGCCACCGCCGCATCGCAAAAGGGCGTGGTCGGGGTGTCGCACTGGCCCGAGCCGTTGACCAGGGACACCGGCTTCGGCGCCGGCGCCTGAGCCTGCGCCTGGGGCGGCGCCGCGGTGTCCGCCTCGTTCGATTCCGGCCCGCGGCAGCCCGTCAGGAGAGCCGCCGAAGCCGTCGCCAACGCCAGCATGGAAGTTGCCCTGCCCATCGTTCGATCCCCCTCAAGACCTGCCACGGCAAGTAATCTTCAAAAGAAACTAGGCGTCAAATCCTTTCGAGGGCGTCACGATCCTTGCGGAATTTCGCCATCTTAAATCGATTATTTGCCGTATTCGAATTGAGCATTTTCGATGAGTCGAGGCTAATGCGGATCGGACATTCGGTGGCGCTGGACCGTCCGGCTCCTCTCCCGTCCTTACGGGAGAGGAGGGGCCCAAGCCGAAGGCTTGGGAGGTGAGGGTCTTTCTGACTCCGATGTACAGACCCTCACCTCCCACCGCTTCGCGGCGGGCCCCTCCTCTCCCGCGAAAAGCGGGGGAGGGGAACAGCGGTGCGGCCCTGGATGTCGATACAGCCTAGGCCCAGGCTCGCGCTCCGTCCGATCCGTGGTAAATGGGGGCCGGGGAGGATTTGCACGATGACTCGTGATCAGAAGATCGTCGCCGCCGGCGCCTTGAGCGGACTCGCCTCGATGGCGCTCGCCATGTGGCTGTTCTCGACCCTGCTGCCCGCTCCGGCCGGCGTCGAGACCCTCGCCGACCGGCTCGCCTACGCCGCGCGCTGGCTCGCTTTCGCCGCTTTGCCTTTGTTCGCGATGGTGGCGGCGGTCGGCAATGCCCGCTTCGCCAGCGGGGCGATCGATCCGACGCTCGGGAACGAGGACAAGGCGATGATCGTCAACGGCCGGGTCGCCGACAACACCACCCAGCAATTGCTGCTCTTCGCCTGCGGCCTGCTGGGCCTCGCCGCGAGCCTGGCGCCGGAGCATATGGGGGTGATCCGGGCCGCCGCGATCGTCTTCGTCCTCTTCCGGATCGTCTTCTGGATCGGCTACCGCCTCCACCCCCTCTACCGCGCGCCCGGCTTCTCCTCGACCGCCTATCTCAACCTGGGGCTTCTGCTCGGCGCGGTGTGGCTCGCCGTCGGCTGAACGCGACGTGCCTCGCGCCTTGTCGTGAAAATGGTGCCAGGCACCAATTTGCGAGTGCGCCCGGGCACCGGGCGCAGCGATTTCAAGACCTTGGGAATTGGTGCATGTGAGAATTGGTGCCTGGCACCGATCTCGCTGCTGCTCGGCGCGGTCTGGCTCGCCGTCGACCGACGCAGAACTTTTCGGTCATCATTTGCGGTTATTCGCCCGTCCGTCAGCGACAGCCGCCGGGGGGTATCCATGGCCAAGGTTCTGATATTCAACACGGCCCGGGAGCCGGTCTCGCTGATCGTCAACGGGGCTCCGGCCGGCACCGCCGCCGGCGCGAGCGTCAGCGCCCTCTCAGCGGCCCTGGCTGTCGAGCGCGGCGGGATGCCCGAGCCGGGGCGCTTCGGCTCGCAATATCCGAATCAGGTCCAGCTGGTCCGCCCCGGCGGCGACGCGCGCCATCTCAATCTCTCGATCGGCCACCAGGTCAATCCGAACAGCGACCTCAGGCTCTTCCTCTTCTCGCAATATGCCGTCCTGATCGCCGACCATGAGGAGACGCTTCTCAATCTGTCCTGAGCTCAAGGGCGAAGCGCCCTCAACCGAGCCCGCCTCTCCTCGCGGGTCATCGCCAGCGCCCAGGCCCAGGCGACCTCGTAGGCCGGGCCGATGCGGCGCTCGATGCCCGCCATTCGGTCGGCGAACTCGCGGCCGTAGAGGTCGGTCCAGACGTCGTAGAGGAAGAGATAGAGCAGGCGGTGGTCGTCGAGGGCGGAGCCGCGGGGCAAGGTGAAGGCGAGGCGGTGGCCGATCTCGTGGGCCAGCGTCGCCTTCTTGTAGGCGGGGGAGTAACTGGCGCGCAGGCGGATGGTGCGGCCGTCGAAG
>JBEVDE010000470.1:0-4881 GCA_040514175.1 Allosphingosinicella sp.
GAATCGGGAGCAGCTGCGCGCCCTGACCGACGATCTGCGCTCGCTTCACGGCCGGGACGATCTTCCCGTCCTGATCGATCAGGAAGGCGGCCGGGTGGCGCGGATGAGGCCGCCCGAATGGCCCGCTTTTCCGGCCGGTGAGGCCTTCGCCCGGCTTTACGAAAAGGCGCCGATGAGCGCGATCGAGGCGGTTCGGGCCAATGCCGCGGCGATCGCGATCCTGCTTCGCGAGGTCGGAATCAGCGTCGACTGCCTGCCGGTGCTCGACGTTCGCCAGCCCGGCGCCACCGACATCGTCGGCGACCGCGCCCTGGGCTCCGAGCCGATGCAGGTGGCGGCGCTCGGGCGGGCGTCGCTCGACGGGCTCGCCGCGGCCGGAATCGTCGGAGTTATCAAGCATATGCCGGGCCACGGCCGGGCGCTGGTCGACAGCCACGACACCTTGCCGGTGGTTTCCGCTTCGCTCGAGGAGCTGGCGGTGGACGTCGAGCCCTTCCGGACGCTCAAGTCGGCGCCGATGGGGATGACCTGCCACTGCGTCTACATCGCCTGGGACGAAGAGCGGCCGGGAAGCCAGTCGCCGGTCGTGATCGGCGAGGTCATCCGCGGCGAAATCGGCTTCGACGGCTTCCTCATGTCCGACGACATCGGCATGAACGCCCTTGGCGGCGGCTTCGCCGAGCGCGCGCGCGGCGTGATCGAGGCGGGGACCGACGCCGTCCTCCATTGCTCGGGAAAGATGGACGAGATGGTCGCGGTGGCGAGCGCCGCGGGGGAGCTGGGCGAGGCGGGCCGCGCCCGGCTCGAGCGAGCTCTGGCGAGCGTCGCGGGGGCGGCCGCGGACGCGGCCGCCTACGAAGCTCTGGCCGGGAAGAGGGACCGGCTGCTCGCCTTGGCGTAGGCCGCGAAAGAAAGGGGGGAGCAATGGCTCGACGGGGAATATTGCTGCTCGGCCTGGCCCTCGCCGGCTGCGCGACCCCGCAGCAGGCGCGGCTGGCCAATCCGGGCGCCTGCAGCGGCGGCGCCGGCCTGCAATCGCCGCCGGGCAAACGATGGTGGCGCGAGAACAGCTGGCGCTACGCCAGCGAGGACGAGGCCGCCTTGGCCTATCGGCGGCTGGCCCAGGAGGCCTCGCCCTGGCCGGACTGGTACCGGCCCTACGAAACCGTCCTGCCGCCGGGCACCCGCTTCCAGATGGCGATCGGCGGCGCCCAGACTCCGGACCAGCCGGGCAGCTTCGGAACCTTCGACCGGATCGGAAGCGTCGAGGATGTGCGCGAAGACCTCGCCGTCCGAAGCGACTGGAAGCCGAAGGTCGACCGGGTGGTCACCTATGAGGTGGTGCGCGAGCTTCCGGTGCTGATCGGTCCGGTGGGGCCGCAGGTCGATTCCGGGCTGTGCGCCCTGCTTCCCGGCCGCTGGTCGCAATTTCAGGCCCGGGTGGAGAAGGGGACTTTGCGCGGCTACCTGAAGGTGCTCGAGGTCCGGCCAATCCGTTGAAGCCGGGACCCAGCCCTTGCCGGAAAGCGTGGGAAACGGTATCAAGACCATATTAGGTCCAAATACGGTCTTAGGATATCGAATGCGCTATTCGACCCGGGTCAAGCCCATCAGTTTTCTCAAGGCGAACGCCGCGGAGGTCTTGCTCGATCTCGCCGAACGGCGCGAGCCGATGCTGATCACTCAAAATGGCGAGGCCAAAGCGGTGATCCAGGATGTCGCTTCCTATGAGGAGACTCAGGAGACGCTGGCGCTGCTCAAGTTGCTCGCGCTCGGCAGCCGAGACATCGAGGCGGGACGGACTCGACCGGCGCGTGACGTGATCGCCCGTCTCAAGGCCAGGCGCGCCGCCGGCTGATGGCCTCGCCGCCGTTCGAGGTGAGGCTGACGCGAGGGGCGGAGAACGATCTCGAGAGGCTGTACGATTTTCTGGCGGAACAGGGGTCGCCGCCTATCGCCGACGCGCTGCTGAGGTCGATTCTCGAGAAAGTCGAGGCGCTGGAGAGATTTCCCAATCGCGGCAGCATTCCGAAGGAAATGGCCCGGCTCGGCATTCGCACCTTCCATCAGCTCGTCCATTCGCCTTACCGGATCATCTACCGTGTCATCGGACGGGAAGTGTTCGTCCTGCTGATCGCCGACGGGCGGCGCGATATGCAGTCCCTGCTGGAATGGCGGCTGTTGGGCCGGTGAGGCCCCGCTCGCCTAGACGGCCTTGCGCCGCGCCCGCCATTGCGTCCGGCTCTGGCCCCAGATCTGGACGGGCGTGTTGTCGAACGGCGCGGGCAGATAGGCGCTTCCGCGGACGGCGGAGCCGAGGCGGGTCGCGACCCGGGCGGAGGGGCGGTTGTCGGGATCGATGCAGTGGATGACGTCGTCCCAGCCGAGCGCCTCGAACGCCCAGCCGATGGCCGCCTCGGCGCTTTCGGTGGCATAGCCCTTGCCCCAGGCGGAACGCTCCAGCCCCCAGCCGACCTCGGCGCCCGGCCAGCCTTCCGGCCGCCACGGGCCGACCCGGCCGACCCAGCGCCCGCTCTCCTTCTCGATCACCGAGAACATCCCGTAGCCCCGAAGGGCCCAGCTTCCCGCCATCGCGGCCATGCCCCGCCAGGCGCCCGAGCGCGGCTGGCGCCCGCCGACGTAGCGGGCGGCCCCCTCGTCGGCCATCATCGCCGCGAAGCCGTCGAGATCCCGCTCTTCCGGCGGGCGCAGGATGAGGCGGGCGGTTTCCAGGGTGGGGCCGAGCATGGGCTCGTCTACGCATTTGCGACGGATAGTAGCAACCTCTCCATCATTCCCGCGGGAGCGGGAATGATGGACTATTGCCGGCCCGAGACCCTCGGCGCGAAGCTGATGCGGCCGACCTCGCGGATCCGGCCGCGGGCGAGCTCGCCCTCGACCAGCTCGTAGCCGAGCAAGGCGAAGGTTCGGCCGCCCCAGAAGATCGGACGGGCATTGCCGTACCAGTCGACGCAGCTCGCCTTGCAATCGTCGTCGACGACCCCCTGGGTGCGCGAGTCGAGCTCGCCGGCCGGAGCCAGGCGGCGCTGCTCCCGCCGGAGGAAGACCATCGCCGCCGCGCTTCCGAAGAAGCGGGCGAGGGCGGGGTCGGAGCGTTTGGCGACGGGCAGTCCGACCGTGCCCGAGGCGCCGCCGGGCGAGTCCGGATCCGGGCTGAAGAAGAAAGCGTGGCTCCGGCTCTCGCCTTCCGCCGAATCGGGATGGACGTAGCGGTCGCCGAGGCCGGGCTCGCCGCCGTCGAGCTCGACCGTCGAGAAGCCGAGCCCGCGCGGCGTTCCGCCGATGACCATCGCGTCGCCGCCGAGAAGCTCGATCCGGTCCACCGAATGGGGCACCGGAAGCCGGGTGACCCGGCCGTCGCTCAGGCGGGCGGAGATCAGGTTCGCCCGTCTCGCCGTCTCGCCATAGGTGCCCGCGCCGTAGAGGACGTAGTCGCCGGCGAAGCGGTTGTGGAACGACCATCCCGGCACCGAGGGCAGGAAGCGATAGCGCGCCCGGGGCACCTGCCGCGAGGCGTCGCCGAAATCGGAGAAGCGGACCCGAAGCAGGGCTACTCCGGCCCCGCCGTTGCTGTCCTCCGGCGCGAACATCGCGTCGCCGCCGCCGTCGCTCCGGACGAGGACGTTGATCAGGCCCTCCGCGGGATCCTCGCGGAAGGAGAATTGGTCGACGGGCGCGCCGCGCGCGGCGGTCGCCGACGGGCGCTCGCGGCCGAAGGGGAGGCGGTAGAGATAGCTTTCCGGGCGGTCCGAATCCCAGGCGTCGGTGACCCACAGATAGACGCCCTGGGCCGAGACGTAGAAGGTGCGCGACGACGGGCCGAGCACCGCGGTGGCGGAGCAGCCGAGGTCGGCGGCGGTCAGGTCGCAGCTGGTGACGCTGTGCAGGGTGTCGACGAGCGCGTCCCTGGAGTCGCGCATGACCGGCGCGATGAATACCTGGCGGGCGCTCGCGATGCGCTTGAACTTGCGCTTCCCGGCCCCCTCGCCGCCTTGCCAGCGGCGGACCCCGGGCAGGATTTCGAACGGATTGTCTTCCCATTCCAGATCGAGCGGGGTGTAGAAGATTAGGCGGTTGCCGATCAGCCGCGAGGCGTAGTTGCGCGACGAATAATAATCGTTCGACTTGAGATGCCAGGCGTCCTCGAAGCGAAGGCGGCCGGCCGCGTCGAGCCGGAAGCGGTTAATCTCGGTGCCGCCGCGGGCGTAGGAATAGCCGACGACGATGACGCGGTCGCCCGAGATCAGCATCTCGTCATACCAGTCGCCGCGGCCGGTGACTCCGGGCGGGAAGGCGTCGATCGAATGGACCGGCCGCATCGCGCCGCCGGCGAGCGAGACGGTGAACAGGCGGCCGCGGCGCAGGATGACGAGCGTGTCGCCGCGCATCTTGACGATGTCGCCCTCGTCGACATTGGCCTCCTGGTTGTTGGTGATGCTCGCCGCCGATTGGGGCAGGGGGCTAACCTTCGCGGCGGCCGGTGCGGAGACATAGCCCTGGCTCGGGGCGCCCGCCATGGGCGGCGGCGGCGGGGAGGGCTGCGGCGGCGCCTCGACGGGCGGCGGCGGTTCGAGCGCTTCCTGGCGCCTGAGGCGGCGCAGATAGGATCTGAGCTCGGCGTCCGAGCTGAAGGCGGTCAGCGCGCCGCGAGGCCGGGACGGCGCCTTCCGCGCCGCCGCGTCGGTCCGCGGCTGGGCGGCGAGGGGAGCGATCGTGGCGAGGGAGAGAGCGGCAAGTCCGGCGGCAAGCGGCAGAGGGGTACGCATGGCTTCTCCCGACTTTATGTTCTGGATACTTCGTATCATTCGCGAGCGGCCCGGCAAGGGTCAAAAAATTGCTGTGCATAAATGGGCTCAGCCC
>JBEVDE010000473.1:0-3390 GCA_040514175.1 Allosphingosinicella sp.
ATTCGGGCGAGCCAGCCATCGCCGGGCAGAGCCCCGGCATGCTGCACGGCGCTGTCGAGGGCCAGTGCGCCCGCCTCGTCATAGGAAGCGACGTCCATCAGCCGCGCCGCCAGCCCCCGCCGGCGCCCGCGCGACTTGCTCTCGGGCCCCACGATCCAGCGCCTCAGCTCGATCGCCTCCTGCCCGGTCAGCGCCGCGGCGAAGGTCGAATCGGCCGCCTCGAACAGATGATGGCCCTCGTCGAAGACGATTCGAGTCGGCGGGTTGCCGCCCTCGCGGCCGCGCGCGGCGTTGACCATCACCAGAGCATGGTTGGCGATGACGATGTCGGCATCCTGGCTCGCCCGCGCCGAGCGCTCGATGAAGCATTTTCGGTAATGCGGGCATCCCGCATAGACGCATTCCCCCCGGCGGTCGGTGAGCGCGGTCGCCCCGGCGCGGCGGAACAGGGTCGGGAGCCAGCCCGGCAGGTCGCCGCCGACCATGTCGCCGTCCTTCGAGAAAGCGGCCCAGCGCGCGGCCAGCTGGGCGAGGATCGCGGCCCGGCCGGCGAAGCCGCCCTGGAGCGCATCCTCCAGATTGAGCAGGCAGAGATAATTCTCCCGCCCCTTGCGGACGACCACCTTGCGCCGCCGCGCCGCCGGATCGGGGAACAGGCGCACGCCCTCGCGGTCGAGCTGGCGCTGCAGCGCCTTGGTGAAGGTCGAGACCCAGACCGCTCCGTCGGCGCTTTCCGCCCAGAGCGAGGCGGGGGCGAGATAGCCCAGGGTCTTGCCGATGCCGGTGCCGGCCTCGGCGAGAAGCATGTTGGGCTGGCCCTCGACGGCGCGCGGATCGAACGTGCCGGCGGCGGCGGCGGCATAATCGCGCTGGCCGTCGCGGACCTCGGCGCCGCGGCCGACCAGCCGGGTCAGCCGCTCCACCGCCTGGTCCTCGGGCACGCGCACCGGCCGCGGCGCCGGCCGGCCGGCGCTCTCCTCCCATTCGGGAAGTTTCGAGAACAGCCAGCGCTCGTCCCGCTCCGGCCGCCCCAGGCGCCGGGCGACGGCCGGCGCCCACGACCAGCGCAGCCGCCCGAGCGCCTGCGCCGAAGCCCAGGCCCCCTCGCGCTCCGGCCAGTCGCGCTCCAGGGTCGCGAGCAAGGCGCCCGCCGCCCGGAGCAGGAAGGACGCGGCTTCGGAATCGCCCGCCGGCGCCTCGAGGCCGAGCGCCTCGGCCAGCCCCTTGGGGGTCGGAACCGCGAACCGGGCGGGATGGACGAAGGCGAACAGCTCGAGCAGGTCGAGCCCCGAAAGATCGGGATAGCCGAGCCGCTGCCCGACCAGCGGCGCGTTGAGCATGACCAGGGGTGTCTCGGCGGCCCGGGCGATCGCCTCGCCCCGCCCGAGCCCGCGAACCTCGCCGTCGGAGCTCGCCAGCCAGATCCCGCCATGGGTCGCGTGAAGGGCGGGATAAGGAAAGGCGGCAGTCATCGCCTCCCCCATAAATCAGGCGGAACGAATGTGAAACAGCCCGCAATCGGTGCCAGGCACCATTTCCCGCAATCGGTGCCAGGCACCAATTTCTAAACGACTGAAGTTTCGGGGCCGAATCGTAAAATTGGTGCCAGGCACCGATTTCCACGAAAATTGGTGCCTGGCACCCATTTTCCAACGTTTTGAATTTTCGGGGCAGGGCCTGGGTTTCTCCGTGACGCTGGAAGAGCCTTTCACCGTCGGCTAGGAGCCCCACATGGACGAGAAGGAAGCGATACGCGCCGCGGCCCTGGTGTCGAAGGCCTGGCCCTATGAGGAAGCGCGCAAATTGCTGAAGCGCTATCCGGACGGCCCGCCGCGCGGGGAGATCGTGTTCGAGACCGGCTACGGCCCCAGCGGCCTGCCCCATCTCGGCACCTTCCAGGAGGTGGCGCGCACCCTGATGGTGCGCCACGCTTTGTCCGAGCTGACCGACTGGCCGAGCCGGCTCATCGCTTTCTCGGACGACATGGACGGGATGCGCAAGGTTCCGCCCGGCGTTCCCAACCAGGACATGATGCACGCCCATCTCGACCAGGCGCTCAGCCGGGTGCCGGACCCTTATGGCTGCGGCCACGCCAGCTATGCCGCGCACAACAACAATCTGCTTCGGCAATTCCTCGACCGCTTCGGCTTCGACTACGAGTTCCTCGCTTCGTCCGATTGCTATGCGTCGGGCCGCTTCGACGAGGCCCTGAGACAGGTGCTCCGGCGCTACCGCGAGATCATGGACGTGATGCTCCCGACG
The DNA here is from genome assembly GCA_040514175.1 of Allosphingosinicella sp. Classification (GTDB taxonomy): domain Bacteria; phylum Pseudomonadota; class Alphaproteobacteria; order Sphingomonadales; family Sphingomonadaceae; genus Allosphingosinicella. The sequence goes on from JBEVDE010000473.1 coordinate 2,263, forward strand.
CTGGGCGAGGAACGGCGGCGGACCTATTCGCCGGTGCTTCCGATCAGCCCGGAGAGCGGCAAGGTGCTTCAGGTGCCGGTCGAGGTGATGGATCCGGAGGCCGGCCTCGTCCGCTACACCGATCCGGCGACCGGCCAGGAGGTCGAGCAGTCGATCCTCTCCGGCGGCGCCAAGCTGCAGTGGAAGGTCGACTGGGCGATGCGCTGGGTAGCGCTCGGCGTCGATTATGAGATGTCCGGCAAGGATCTCATCGAATCGGTCATCCAGAGCTCGAAGATCGCCCGGATCCTGGGCGGGCGGCCGCCGGAAGGGTTCAATTACGAGCTCTTCCTCGACGAGAATGGCGAGAAGATCTCGAAGACCAAAGGCAATGGCGTCACGATCGACGAATGGCTGGCCTATGCGCCCGAGGAGAGCCTCGCTTTCTACATCTACCGGGAGCCGAAGCGGGCGAAGCAGCTCAGCGTCGGGGTCATCCCGAGGGCGGTCGACGAATATTATCAGTTCCTCGCCGCCTGGCCGGGCCAGGAATGGGACAAGCGCCTCGGCAATCCGGTCCACCACACCCATGCCGGCAAGGTACCCGACGTCCGCCTGCCGATCAGCTTCGCCCTGCTCCTCAACGTCGCCAGCCTGCCGGGCGTCGGGGATCGCGAGACGGTGTGGAGCTTCCTCCACCGCTACAATCCCGCTTTGACTCCGGCGGCGAGCCCGGAGCTCGACCGGCTCGTCTCCTATGCGGTGGAATATGGCAGCCGCTTCATCGCGCCCGCGCTCCGGCGGCGGCCGCCCACCCCCGAGGAGGCGCCGGCGCTTCGGGAGCTGGACGCGCTGCTCGCCGCCGACGACGGCAGCGCCGGCGAGGACCCCGCAGTCCTCTTTCAGAACCACGTCTACGAGGTCGGCAAGAAATATTACGGCAAGGAGCGCCTCCGCGACTGGTTCAAGGCGCTCTACGAAACCCTCCTCGGCAGCGACCAGGGGCCGCGCATGGGCAGCTTCATCGCGCTTTATGGCGTGGCGAACAGCCGCCGCCTGATCGCAGAGGCGCTGGCTCTGTCCGACGCTGGCTGAGGGCGACCATGGCTGCCTGATATCGCTTATCGTGGTTATTGCCGGCAGGGTGGA
>JBEVDE010000126.1:0-2748 GCA_040514175.1 Allosphingosinicella sp.
GAAGGTCATGGGTGCGGGGCGCGACCTACGGCACCTGCCGGCGGCGGCCTTCGCCATTTCCGCGCCCGCCCGAATCCCGTAACGTCGGCAGAAGGGCGAATGACGGGGAGCGAGCATGAAGATCATCGGCAGCTACGTCAGCCCCTATGTGCGCAAAGTGCTCGCCTGCCTGGCGCTCAAGCAGCTCGATTACGAGATCGACCCGATCACCCCTTTCTACGGCGACGACGCGTTCGAGCGGCTCAGCCCGCTTCGGCGGATACCGGTGCTGATCGAGGGCGACCTGACGCTTTGCGACTCCTCGGTAATCTGCGCCTGGCTGGACGAAGCCTTTCCGCGACGCCCGCTACTCCCCGCCGGAGCGAACGATCGGGCGCGGGCCCGCTGGCTCGAGGAATATGCCGACACGCGGCTCGGCGACGTCTTCATCTGGGGGTTCTTCTATCCCAAGTTCGTCCACCCGATCGTCTGGGGCGAGCCCGGCGACGAGGCTCGGATCGCGAAGACGCTGGGCGAGGACCTTCCCCGCGAGCTCGACTATCTCGAGGCCCAGCTCCCCGGCGAGGGCTGGCTGTTCGGCGAGGAGATCGGCCTCGCCGACATCGCCATCGCCACCTTCTTCAGGAACGGCGCCCATGTCGGGGTAGAGCCCGATCCGGCCCGCTGGCCGGGCGTCGCGGGCTTCGTCGCGCGCGCGCTCGCCCATGATTGCTTCGCCTCGCTTCTGCCTTTCGAGCAGGTCCAGCTCGGCGCAAGCCCCGCCGGCCGCCGCCAGGCCCTGCTCGCGGCCGGCGCCCCGCTGACGGCGGAGACGATGGCGACGAGAGCGCCTCGGCGGGGGGTGATGCGGCTGTAGCCGGCTTGCCAGAAACGGCGAAGGGTGCGAGCCTGTCCAACGCATAGACAGCCACGGCTTCGGGGGAGGCGATGATGGACGGTTCGGGCAGGACACCTTTGCATCTGTGGATCGTGGGCGCGCTGGCGACCCTGTGGAACGGGTTCGGCTGCTACGACTATCTGATGACCCAGACCCGCAACGCCGAATATCTGGCCCATTTCACCGATCCGCAGCGAATCTATTTCGAGAGCTTCCCGCTGTGGATGGAAGCTTTGTGGGCATTCGGCGTGTGGGGCGCCATGGCCGGCGCGCTGCTCCTGCTGTTGCGCAGCCGCTATGCCGTGACCGCCTTTGCAGTGTCGCTCGCCGGCCTCGCGGTCAGCACCTTCTACCAATATGTCCTGTCCTCGCCGCCCGCGGACATGATGACCGGAGCGATGATGGGCATGAACCTGGCGATCTGGGCGATCGCGATCGGGCTTCTGGTCTACGCGCTCCGGATGCGGCGGCAGGGCGTGCTGCGCTAGGACGTATCGATGTCGAGGCTGCCTGGCCTTCTTAAATCCTCCCCTGCATTTGCAGGGGAGGGGGACCATGCGAAGCATGGTGGAGGGGCCTTTCAGACTCCGGAGAACCCCTCCACCGCGCTTCGCGCGGTCCCCCTCCCCCGGAAATCCGGGGGAGGAATCAAGAAGGGCCGGCCTCAGACTGAATGGTGATACAACCTACCAGGTTGTGTGAGAACGGCGGCGGCCAGCTCCTCCGTCGGCAGTGTGCCGTCGAGCCTCAGCACCGGCTGGGCGAGCCCGGCCAGCCATTTTTCGTGCTTGGGCCGGCTCCGGCCGGGAAGCGTGCCGTCCTCATAATGGGCGGCCCATTCGATGAACTCGCGAGGGGTCTCATGCATCGCTCCGCCGGGCAGGAGCATGGCGCCGAACCGCGCCTGCTCGCGGGCCCGGAGCCGCTCCAGCCGGACCGGAGTGGGCACTTCGAGGAAGACGATCAGCCCGGCATCGGCGATCGCGGGCTCGGCCCAGCGGTCGAGCGTTCCCGAGATGATCCAGCGTCCGGTGCGCGCCTGCTCGGCGGCGATGCTCTCGAGCCGCTCGGGGACGTCGCGCCTCTCCTGATAGGGCGGGTCCGTGGCCATCCAATAATGATCGTCGGTGTCGATATGAACCGCGCCCAGCCGGGCGGCGAGCGCTGCGCCCAGCGTCGTCACGCCGCAGCCGGAGGCGCCGGTAATTCCGATCCGGTCGAGCGCGCAGGCCATGGCCGCTCTCTTCGCATCGGCGGCGGGGACTTTCCAGCGCCGCATTGTTCCCCTCCCTGCAAGGGAGGGGCTAGGGGTGGGTAGGCGAGCGAAGCGAGACTTCTTGCTGACCTTCGAGTTTCGGCCGCCTTCGGCGGACCCACCCCCGGCCCCTCCCTTGCAGGGAGGGGAGGAGGTTCATTACCGGCCTAGCCACTCCGTCCCGCGTGGCGTAGCGTCCGTCCAAAGACTGAGAAAAGAGAGGACAAGCTCATGAATTCCGACGGGAAGAGCGGCCATATCCGCCTCACGTCGCATCCGGGATCGCGCGGGCCGGTGCGGTTTCCGCTGACCTGGGGGGCGGCGACCGCTCAGGAGCGGGGGCCGGTGGTCGCCACCGTCAATGCGCGCTCGGACCGCAATGCGATCGGCGCCCATGGCGGCTCCTATTCGATCTACCGGGCGCTCGCCATTTCGTCGGGGGCGATGGACCCCAATGCGAAGCCGGACCTTCACGACACCTCCCCGGTCTGCGAGATCGGCCCGCACCCGCAATGGGGCGATCCCGGCAAGATCGTCTCGCTCGACCCGTGGGGCCACCGGGTCGCCCACGATTTCGGCGAGCTGATCGAGCAGGGCATCGACATCCGCCCGTCGA
>JBEVDE010000132.1:0-20736 GCA_040514175.1 Allosphingosinicella sp.
GCCCGAGCCGGCGATATTCTCGATTCCGATCAAGGTGTCGTCGCCGGCCGCTCCGGTCGAGCCGCCGAACCCGGCGGTAAGGAACACCTGAACGCCGCCGCTGGCGGAGGCGTAGCTGGCCGTGTCGAGGCCGCCGCCGCCGTTCAGAATGTCGTCGCCGTCGCCGCCCTCGAGAATGTCGTCGCCGCCCGAGCCCAGGTCGGCCACCAGCGTCGGCGGTCCGCTCGTGAAGCCGCCGGCGGCGAGGATCGTGACGATGCCGCCGTCGCCGTAGAGCGTGTCGTTGCCGGCTCCTCCGGAAAGCGAATCGCTGCCGTCATGCCCGCCGAGCAGATTGTCGGCGGCATCGCCGCTGAGCTGGTCGTCGAAGGTGCTGCCGGTGAGATTCTCGAAATTGCTCAGGATCATCGACCCCTGGCCCGTGTTCTGGGCCGCGCCCTGCAGCGCCAGCGAGACGCTGACCGCTCCGGCAATGGTGCCGAGGCCGAGGAAGGAGGCGGTGTCGCTTCCGCCGCCGCCGTCCGCGACATGGTCGCCATTGGAAAGTTCGAGCAGATCGTCCCCGCCCATTCCGGACAGCTGGTCGTTGCCTCCGCCCGAAGCGATCAGCCAGTTCACCGCATTGTCGCCGGTAAGCACGTCGTCGAATTGCGTTCCTGAGAGCGCCTCTATCCCGATCAGAGTGTCCATGCCCTGGCCGGTGTTCTGAGGAGCGCCCTGCAACAGCAGCGAGACGGTGACTCCGCTCGTAATGATTTCACCGGTGGTGAAGAAACTGGCCCTGTCGAACCCCGCGCCGCCCTCGAGAAAATCGTCGCCGGTGCCGCCGCGGAAGAAGTCCTCGCCATTGCCGCCGTGGAGGGAGTCGTTCCCCTGCTGGCCGGCCAGGAAGTCGTTGCCCTCGCCGCCGTGGATCGAATCGTCGCCGAGATAGCCGAGGATGGTGTCGTGGCCGCCGAGACCCGTGAGGACGTTGCCCAGCGCGCTTCCCTGGATCAAATCGTCAAATTCGGAGCCGGTCGCATTCTCGATGCCGGACAGCGTGTCCGACCCGTCGGGGCCGGACGTGAAGCCGAAGCGCAGGTTGACCTCCATGGCGCCGGCCGCATGGGCGTAGCTCGCCGTATCGGAGCCGCCGCCGCCGTCCAGCAGATCGTCGCCGGTTCCGCCCTCGAGAACATCGTCTCCATCGACCTCCAGCGGATCGAAAGCGGCCACGTCCGAATAGGTCGTGATCGGGCCGGAGGTGCCGACGCCATGCACATCGACGATGATCCGGCCGTCGCCGTAGAGGACGTCAATCCCGTCGCCGCCGACGAGGAGATCGTTGCCGGTATCGCCGGCGAGGACGTTGCCGGCGGAATCGCCGGTCAGACTATCGTTACCCGTGGATCCCGAGAGGTTTTCGAAGCCGGAGAGGGTCATGGCGCCGATCCCGGTCGCCTGGACTCCGCCCTGAAGCAGAAGCGACAGAGTGACTCCGGCGAGCGGCGCGTCATTGGCCCATACGGACAAGGTGTCGTTGCCGGCGCCGCCGTCGGAGATCACCGTACCCGGCCCGACCTCGACGAGGTCGTTGCCGCCGAAGGCGTTGATCGTGTCGTTGCCGTTCTCGCCCCACAGCCAATTGTCGCCGTCATTGCCCTGGATGAGATCGTCGAACTCGGTGCCCGAGGCATGCTCGATGCCGACCAGAATATCCAGGCCCAGCAACGTATCCTGGGCCACGCCGACGATGCGCAGATCGACGGCGATGCCGCTCGTCGCCGTGAAGAAGGCGACCCGATCCCAGCCGGCGCCGCCGTCGACCAGATCGTCGCCGGGACCGCCGCGCAGATAATCGTCGCCATTGCCGCCGAGCAGGATGTCGTTGCCCTGCTCGCCGCGCAGATTGTCATGGCCTTCGCCGCCGTCGACCGTGTCGTTGCCGCCGCCCGCATTGACGATGTCGTTGCCCGCGAAGGTGGTGATCGTGTCGTCGGAAGGCGTCCCGGCCAGGAAATCGTCGTCCGCCGTGCCATTGATGATCGCCATGTTCGCCCCTTCCGCAAAAAAGCTCAGCCGCCCGCGCGGGGCAAGCTACAACAACCGCCCCGTCGCGCCAAACCGCGTTGGTTAATTCGAAAAAGGACCAAGGCCCGCGCCTCGCGGCGCGGGCCCGGCGCAACGATCAGGCGAAGGTCTTCGCGAGATCCTCGCCCTTGGGATCGGGTCCATATTCATTGGGACCGCGCGTGCCCTCGAGGACGTAGAAGACGAGCAGGACGATGCCGCCGACCAAAGGCACGAAGGCGATCAAAATCCACCAGCCCGAGCGCTCCGTATCGTGAAGGCGCCGGATGCCGACCGCGATGCTTGGAACTATGATCGCGAGCAGGAACAGAGCGCTGAGCGGACCGTAGGGGCCGATCATGCCGGTAAGGCCGAGCATGCCCTCCACGAATCCGAGGACGAGCCCGACGACCATGCACAGCAGGAAAAACATCCAATATTCCTTGCGGCGCGAACGGCCGGTAAATTCCGCATATCTTTTCAGCGGCAGAGTTGCCCATTCCATCTGACTTCCCCCTTTTTCTCGGATCAACCGAAGCTGCACAGCCTAAACTGAACATCCGGGATGGCAACCCCGTTACGGCAACGCACCGATTGCGGGATCGGCCGGCCGGGGTGGCCGGTCCGCCGGGGCGCCGGTCCGACGAACGGGAGGAGCGTCGAGGCGAGGACCGGCGCTTAGCCGATGAGGAGCCGCCAGCCGGAACGGCCGGAACCGGTTTCGACCCGATTTTCGCCATAAAAGTCTGCGAGAGCGCGATCCGGGGCATAGGCGGGGCCGGGCACGGCCCGGGACGGATGTTTCGATGAGCTATGTGTCGCGCAGCCAGAGGCCGCGGGCGGCGCCGGAGCGGTCCGTGCCGCGGCCGCCCTTGCTGTTCCGGATCGGCAAGAAGATGCGGCACCGCATCGGCGCGCTGATCGCCCGCTCCTCGCGGGTCGGCGACTCGCCGGTCTACGATTCCAGGCTGTTCCCCTGGATCGCCCAGCTGGAGGCGCGCTGGCCCGAGATCCGCGCCGAGGTCGACCGGCTGCTCGCCCGCGAAGAAGGCATCCCGCCGCTCGCCGACATTTCGCCCGACCACCGGCGGATCGCTCCGCCGGACAAATGGAAGTCCTTCTTCCTCTGGGGCTATGGCTATCGCAACGAGGAGAATATCGCGCGCTGCCCGAAGACGGCGGCGGCGGTCGCCGGCATCCCGGGCCTGAACAGCGCCTTCTTCTCGATCCTGGCCCCGGGCGCCCACATTCCGCGCCATCGCGGAGTCACCAAGGCGATCCTCACCGCCCATCTCGGCCTGATCGTGCCCCGCCGCCGCCGGGACTGCCGGATGCAGGTCGACGGCCAGGCGCTCGGCTGGAACGAGGGCCGGACGCTCGTCTTCGACGACACTTATCATCACGAAGTCTGGAACGATTCGGACGAGCAGCGGGTCATCCTCCTCATCCAGTTCCGCAGGCCCGCGGGGCTCCTCGGCCGGCTCGTCGGGAGCCTCTTCCTCACCGCCGTCCGCCACTCCCGCTTCGTCCAGGACGCCCGCTCCAGCCTCGGCGACTGGGAGAAGGCGATGCAGCGGCTGGAGCGCGATCGCGGCTGAGACCCACAACGCTTGACCTTGTTGAGAATGACTTGCAATAGCAGTGCAAGCCAAGTCGACTCAGGGGTATTTCATGCGTTCCGGCCGATCCGAGCTTCCCAGCGTGGCGCTTCCGAGCTTCCTCGCGCTGGCCTGCGTCGGCTTCCTGTCCTCTCCCGCGATGGCGGCGGACGACCAGAGCTCCGTCCAGCCGGACAACCAACGCGACATCGTGGTCACCGGAACGCGCGACGAGCCCAGGCTCGAGTCGCCGAAGGCGACGAGCGACCTGATCGACACGCCGCAGACGGTCACCGTCATCTCCGACCAGACCCTGCGCCGGCAGAATCTCCTCACCCTCCGGGACGCGCTCGCCACCATTCCCGGAATTACGTTCGGAGCGGGCGAAGGCGGCGGCGGCTATGGCGACAATATCAACCTGCGCGGCTATTCCGCCAGCAACGACATCACCGTCGACGGGGTGCGCGACCGCGCCCAGTACAGCCGCACCGATCCGTTCAACCTTCAGCAGATCGAAATCTACAACGGCGCCAATTCGGTGTTCAACGGCTCGGGCTCGGTCGGCGGAACGATCAACCTGGTGTCGAAAATCCCCCAGCCCCGGGACCTGACCGTCCTTCAGGCCGCGCTCGGCACCGATTCTTATCGCCGCGCGACCGTCGACACCAACCAGCGCGTGAGCGATTTCATCGGCCTGCGCCTCAACGCCATGTATCACCACAACGATTATCCCGGGCGGGACTTCGAGGTTTTCGAGCGCTGGGGCGTGGCGCCGGCCGTTACCTTCGGCATGGGCGGCCGGACCAACCTGACCCTCGCCTACGTTCACCAGCAGGACGACAACATCCCGATCTACGGGATTCCCTTCTTCCTCAGCCAGATCCACGACGGCCCGCTCGAGGAAGCCGATCCGGGCGACTATTACGGCTATCGCAATCTCGACGGGCAGGACATCCGGGTCGATCGCGCCACCGCCACCTTGAACCACCGGTTCAGCGACGGCCTGTCGATCCGCAACCTCACCCGCTGGCAGCGGGTCGGCCAATATAGCCAGACCAGCGCTCCGCAGGGGACGTTCTGTCTCGCCGCCACCGGCCGGCAGCCGGTCGCCGCCAATGCGACCGATGCGCAGGGCCTCGCCTGCCCGGCCGGCCTCACCCCGGGCACCTGGCAGCGCTCGGGCAATCCGATCGGCCTGGTCCGCGACCAGGACAACAAGCTTTTCCACACCCAGACCGATTTGCGCTGGCGGGCGGGCGAAGCGGGGAAGCTGCGCAACACGCTCGTCGTCGGCGGCTCGCTGACCTGGGAGGATTACAGCCTGGAGACCGCCTCGCTGGCGCGCACCGCCGCCGGCGCCGTGATCCCCTTCCCGATCGACACCATCGGCGATCCCTCGTCCGTCTACGTCGGGCCGGTCAATTACACGGTGACCGCCCGCTCGAGCGGCGACACCAGCAATCGCGCCGTCTACGCCTTCGACACGCTCGAGATCGGCAAGAGGTTCGAGATCAACGGCGGCGTCCGCCTCGAGCGGGCGAGAGGCGAATTCCGCAACCTGGCTTTGGCCACCTATCCGCCGGGGACGGTGCCGCTGACTCCGCTCCAGCTCGTGCCCCAGACGAGCAGGGAGACCCTCTTCTCCTATCGTGCCGGGGCCGTCTTCAAGCCGGCCGCCAACGTCAGCCTCTACCTCGCCTACGGCAACGCGCTCACGCCGACGTCGGCGACCGTGCGCCTCGGCTGCGGGGTGGTCACGGCCCCCGGCGCGGCCGACCCCTGCGCGGCCGATCCGGAACGCGCCCGCAATTACGAGATCGGCGCCAAGGCGGACGTCCTCGGCAAGCGCCTTCAGCTCACCGCCGCCTTTTTCCGCAACGAGCGAAGCAATTTCCGGGTGCCGTCGAACGATCCCGCCCAGCCCGCCGCCTTGCAGGTCGTCGACGGCCGCTCGAGGGTCGACGGCCTCGCGCTCGGCGCGAGCGGCTGGGTCACTCCGAAATGGTCGATCTTCGCCAATTACACCTATCTCGACAGCGAGGTGCTGCAGAGCGTCTCCGGCTTCTGTCTCTCCAACCCGAGCGCCGCCTGCCTCAACAGCGCCGCAATCCCCGACCCGCAGCGCGGCGACCGCCTGCTCCAGACGCCCCGCCATTCGGGCAGCCTGTTCACCAGCTACCGGCTGAAGTTCGGGCTCGAGCTGGGCTACGGACTGACCTACCAGGGCGGCTTCGCCACCCACCAGCGCACCCTTCTGCAGCGGACCCAATATGTCACCGACGATCATCTGGTCCACCGGCTGTTCGCTTCCTATCCGGTGGCCGAAGGCCTGACGGCGCAGCTCAACGTCCAGAACGTCACCGACGCGCTCTACTTCACCAACGTCCGCAACAACGTCAACGCGACGAGCGGGGCGATCACCGGCGGCTGGGCGATGCCGGGCGAAGGCCGCTCGGCGGTGCTGAGCCTGTTCTACAGCTTCTAGGAGAGCTAGGCTTCATCCCATGATGCTCGCCATCCCCGATCTGCTCGACAAGGAGAGCGTGGCGCGGGTCCGCTCGATCATCGACTCCGCCGAATGGCAGGACGGCAACGCCACGTCGGGTCCGCAGGCGGCGCTTGCCAAGCGCAACCAGCAGCTGCCCGAGGACGGCGCGGCGGCGCGGGAAGCGGGCCGGCTGGTGCTCGAGGCGCTCGGCCGTTCGCCACTGTTCATCGCGGCGGCGCTCCCGCTCAAGATCTTCCCGCCTCTGTTCAACCGCTACCAGGGCGGCGAAGCGTTCGGCACGCATATCGACAATGCGGTGCGGATCCACCGGGCCGGCGAGTTCCGGGTCCGGACCGACCTTTCGGCGACCCTCTTCCTCGAGGCGCCGGACTCCTACGAGGGCGGCGAGCTGGTGGTCGAGGACAATCTGGGCGCCCAGGGGGTTAAGCTGCCGGCCGGCCATCTCCTGCTCTATCCCGCGTCCAGCCTCCACCGGGTCGAACCGGTCGCGAAGGGGGCCCGGGTGGCGAGCTTCTTCTGGGTCCAGTCGATGGTCCGCGACGACGGCGCCCGGGCGATCCTCTTCGACCTCGACCGCGCCATCCAGGCGGTGGCCGCCGACCGCGGCCAGGACGACAAGGAAGTGATCCGGCTGACCGGAGTCTATCACAACCTGCTCCGGCGCTGGGCCGATAGTTAGCCCCGCCGCGACAGGATCAGAGGCATCCCGCCCGCCGGCCTCAGGGTCACCATGCCGTGCACCCGAACCTCCCGCCCGGGCACCGGCGCGAAGCGCCAGCGGCTGAGCCAGTAAGCGAGGATGGTGAGCGCCTCGGCGGTGGCGAAGCGGGCGCCGACGCAGAGGCGCGGGCCGGCGCCGAACGGGATATACTGGAAGCGGTGGCGGCCCTCTCGCCGGCCGGGCGCGAAACGGTCGGGATCGAATTCGTCGGGTCGCTCCCATAGCGCCTGGTGGCGGTGCAATATCCAGGGCCAGATCGAGACGATGTCGCCGGCCGCGACCGCCTCGTCGCCGAGCCGGTCGGCCGCCACCGCCTGCCGGTCGAAGCGGGGCGCGGGCGGGTAGAGGCGGAGCGTTTCCTCGAGCACCCTTCTGAGCAGCGGCAGGCGGTCGGGAAGATCCGGGCCCTCGCCTCCGGCCACGGCCGCGTCGCTCTCGGCGGCGACCTCCTCCTGAAGCTCCGGCTGCTCGGACAGCAGGTAAAGGGTCCAGGTCAGCGCGTTGGCGGTGGTTTCGTGGCCGGCGAGGTAGAAGGTCATGGCGTTGTCGGCGGCGAGCGCGGCGGTCTGGCGCGGCTCGAACCGGTCGCCGAGGCCGCGGATGAGCCTGCCGAGGAAATCGTCCGACCCGCCGTCGGGAAGCCGCTCGCGGACGACCGCCTCGAGCGTCCCGCGCAGATATTTCTGGCCTCGCTGGGCGCGCCAGCCGCTCGGCGTCCAGGGGATGCGGGGCAGGCCGAGCATCGCCTGGAGCCGAGCCTCGCTGACTCCCTCGAGCGCCGCGGCGATATGGGCCATGGCGGCGTCGCTGGTGAGCCGGGGGTCGCCGCTGAACAGAGTGTTGGAGATGATCCGCATCGTCGCCTGGGTCGCCTCCAGCGCCATGTTGCGGATGCCCGGCCGCCAGCGCTCCAGGGCCTCGCGGCCGACGCTTCCGAACTCCGGCACCAGAGCGTCGACGGCGGCGGGGGCGAAATTGGCGGCGACGATCCGGCGCTGGTCGCGCCACAGGCCGCCGTCGGAAGTGAGCAGGCCCTGCCCGATCGCCGGGGCGAGCAGCCTCTTGACCACGTCGGGCTTCACATAATTGGCGGCATTGTCGAGCAGCACGCGCTGGACGAGGTCCGGATCGAGCGGGATGTGGACGTTGAAGCCCAGCACCCGGCGGCGGATGTAGGTCTGGCGGAAGGCGAGCTCCGACCAGCCGTAGACGGCGGTCCGCGCCCGCTCGCCCACGAAGCCGCGCCAGGTGTGGACCGGGCCCGCACCGCGCGGGGGATAAGGCGGAATGAAGACCGGCTTCGTGCTCATATATCCCCTTTACCCTTTACCGGCCTTTGATGCGCCTGGATCATGGCCTCGTCATAAACCTCGATCAGGGCGTCGAAGCTGGCCCTGAACCCGGCCGCCTCGGTGCGGAAGGGCACGTCGGTCCCTTCGGCGATTTCGGGCGAGAGAAGCCAGTCGAGATGACGCCGTGCCGCATCCTTGCGGCCGCCTCTGGCGCCGTCCTCGCGAAGGCGGATCATCGCATCCTCGACGCACTGGAAGCGCCGCGACCAGATTCTGACCCAATTGGCGCCCTGCTCGCCGTAGCGGCGAAGCCAGACGATCTGCGGGTCGTCGGGATCGACGTCCTTGTCGTCGGCGAGGATGGCCCGGGTGCGTTCGTACATCAGCTCCTGGAAGACGATGTCGCGCTCGCTTCGCCAGCGGGCGAGCAGGCGCGCATCGGGCCGGCTGAAATCGCCTTCCGGGAAGAGGAAGCGGTCGACGAAGATCGGGTGGTCGAAGGTCAGCGGCCTCAGCTCGGGGAATTCCAGATAGACCGCCATCTCGGTGGCGGTGCTCGCCTCCCGCTCGTTGCGGAACGCCTTCGCCTCGAAGGTCGGGACGTTGCCATTGGGGATATAGGGCAGGGTCGCGGCGTGGTGGATTTCGTGCAGGTAGCGAAGGTCGCGGATCGCGGGATTGTCATAGTCGCACAGCAGGATCCCGCCCCACCAGGTCGAGAAATGGGTCCATTCGAGGCGCTGGTCGGAGGCCCTGAAGAAGAATCGGGGAAGCCGGGCGAAGCGGTCGACGAGCCTTTTCACCGCGCCGCCGGAGGCGTGGGAGCGGCGGATGGGTCCGTCGCTCCACAGGCTCTTCACGAAATCGTGAATGTCGGCCGGCTCGACCAGAAGCTGGAGGCTTTCGGGCTTCATCCGCCCAGCCGGTCCCAGGCCGACTGGAGGCCGGGCGCGGTCGCCGGGGCCATGGCCGGGTCGATCAGGCAGGTCATGGCGGGAGTGAGGCAGAGCCGGACCACTTGCTCGGCCGGGCTGCCGCGCAGGACGTTGTTGAGCACGGGCGGCAGGCCGGAATGAGGCACGGCGGTGGCGAGGAGGAGCACGTCGGCCGGCATCAGGGTGGACCGATCTCCTTTCAACCCCTCTCCCGTCCTTACGGGAGAGGAGGGGCCCAAGCCGAAGGCTTGGGAGGGGAGGGTCTGTACACCGGATTCAGCAAGACCCTCACCTCCCACCGCTGACGCGGTGGGCCCCTCCTCTCCCGCGGAAAGCGGGAGAGGGGTTGCCAGGCCCAGCAGGGCCGCAACCCGTCGAACCGCCTCCTCCTGAACAGGCCGGTATTTCCGTGGCAGGTCGAACACCCCGTGGCGGTCCATCATCTCGGTCCCCCAGGCGAGCGACAGCAAATTCTTGAACCATTTGTTGCCGAACAGGGAGGGATGCTCGCGCCGGGCGAGGACTCCGCCGACGCGGTGATAATAGCCGCCGAACGGCTTGCTGTGGCTGATCACCACCGACGGGATGGCGGGCGAATCGAGCGCGATCCGATAGTCGCGGGCGACGCTTCCGACATAGGTCAGGTCAGGAATCAGCCGCGCGCCGCGTCCGGTTTCGGCGACCGCCGCGGCGAAGGCCTCGAAATGCGGCCATATCCCGCCGTCGATCGCCGAGGGCTGGCTGATCCAGAACTGCGAATCCCGGTCCAGCGTCGCCGGGACGTCCCGCCAGGCGGTGCGGTCGTGGCGGACGATCCGCACCTTCAGCGCCTCGGCATAAGCGGCGAAGCCTTCATATTCCCCCTCGAACATGTGCACCGCGGGTTCGCGCCCCGCGGCCCGGCTTTCCGCGGCATATTCGGCGATCAGCTTGAAGATCGCCTCGCTGGCGCCGGCGGTCGGATAGCGGAAGGGGAAATCCTCGCCACGCATGGCGACGACGGGCGCCGACCAGCCGAGCCAGCGCTCGAAATAGATTTCGTGCATCGAATCCTGTTTCTGAGTCCAGGGCTCGCGATAGCGGTCGAGGAAACCGGGCCCGGCCAGGACCGCGGCGAGCGCGGCTTCCGATTCCGGCATGACCAGCGAATAGATGGTGCCGCTGGCCCCCGCCGCGAGAAGCGCCGACTTGACGTCCGCCACGGCATAAGCCGGAAGGTCCGCCGGCCGGGGCCCGGCCATCACTCCGCCGCGAGCAGGCGCTCGGCGCCGCCGAGGTCGACGCTGACCAGGCGGCTGACGCCCTTCTCGATCATGGTGACCCCGAACAGGCGGTGCATCCGGCTCATCGTCACCGCATTGTGGGTGACGATGAGATAGCGTGTGTCGGTTTCGTTCACCATCCGGTCGAGAAGGTCGCAGAAGCGCTCGATATTGGCGTCGTCGAGCGGCGCGTCGACCTCGTCGAGGACGCAGATCGGCGCGGGGTTGGTCAGGAACAGAGCGAAGATGAGGGCGATCGCGGTCAGCGCCTGCTCGCCGCCCGAAAGCAGGGTCAAGGTGGCGAGGCGCTTGCCGGGCGGCTGGGCCATGATCTCCAGCCCGGCCTCGAGCGGATCGTCCGATTCGACCAGCTCGAGATGCGCCTGGCCGCCTTCGAAGAGGGTCGTGAACAGGCTCCGGAAATGGCGGTCGACCGTCTCGAAGGCGGTGAGCAGCCGGGTCCGGCCTTCGCGGTTGAGGCTTCCGATCGAGCCGCGCAGCCGGTTGATCGCGAGACCGAGCTCCTCGCGCTCCGACTGGGAGGCGGTCCGGCTTTCGTCGAGCTCGGCCAGCTCGCGCTCGGCGATGAGGTTGACCGGGCCGATACGCTCGCGCTCGGCCGACATGCGCTCGTGGCGGCTCGATTCTTCGCCCGCCGGAAGGATGGCCTCCTCGTCGAAGCCTACCTTCTCGGGGAGGAGCGGCGGCGGGCATTCGAAGCGCTCGCCGGAGATCCGGCCCATCTCGATCCGCCGCGCCTCCTGATTTTCGTGGCGGGCCGCGGCCCCGGCGCGCGCCTCGCGGGCGGTGGCGAGCGCTTCGGCGACTTCGGCGAGCCGCGCCTCGGTCTCGCGCAATGCCGATTCGCCTTGCCGCTCCGCCGCCGCCGCCGCCGCCGCCGTCTCGCCGGCTTCGACGGCCTCGGCTTCGAGCGCTTCGATACGGCGGGCGATCTCGGCCGGAGCGTCGGCGAGGCGCTCGGCCTCGGCCTCGGCCTCGGCAATGCGCGCGCCCATGTCCGAGTGGCGCTTGGCGGCCTCGGCGGCGCGGACCCGCCAGTCGGCCGCTTCCTTCAGCGCCGCCTCGGCGCGAAGCTTGTCGGCGCTGACCGCCCGGGCGTGGGTCGCCGCCTCGGCGCGGACCTCGGCCAGAGCGTGCTGGGCGGCCTCGGCGGCCCGGCGCAGCGCGGCGACCCGGCCCTCGGTGGCGGCGGCATCGGGCAGGTCGGCGACGACCCGCCGGGCCTCGGCCTCGCCGCTTCGCGCTTCCTCCAGATCCTGGGCCGCCTGCTCCAGCCGCTCGGCAAGGCCCGTGCGGCGCAGGTCGAGCCGCTCGATCTCCACCCGCGCCGAATCTTCCGCCCGGCCGGCGTCGCGTATCTCGGCCGAGGCCTGGGCTTCGCTCCGCCGGGCCGAATCGGCGGCGTCCCGCGCCGCTTCCATCTCCGCCAGCGCGGCCGCGATTCGCTGCCGGGCGGAATCGACCGCGGCGGCGGCGGCGGGGAGCGCCGCTTCGATCTCGGCAAGCCGGTTGACCCGGATCAGCCGCTCCGCCGCGGCCGCGCCGAGCCCGGTGGCGACGAATCCGTCCCAGCGGCGCAGGCGGCCATCGCGGGTGACGAGACGCTGGCCGACCGCGAGCGCGATTCCTTCGTCGCGCTCGACCATTCCGACCTGGGCGAGCCGCCGGTGCAAAGCGGGCGGGGCCTGGACATGGCCGGCGAGCGGCTCGCAGCCGGCCGGGAGCGGCGGGTCGCCGGGAAGCGCCTCGGCTCCGGCCCAGCGCCTCGGCGAATCGCCTTCGAGCGCCGCCTCGAGATCGTCGCCGAGCGCCGCGGCGAGCGCGCGCTCGTAGCCGGGATCGGCTTTGACATGGTTGATCGCGCGGTCGCCGCTGCTGCCTTCGACCGCCTTGACCAGCGCCCTGGCCTCCGAATCGAGGGCGGCGAGCGCGGCCCTCGCGGTCGATCCCTCGCTTTCGGCCGAGTCGCGCGCCGCGGCCGAACTCTGGCGGCGCGCCTCCGCGGCGCCGATCGCTTCGCCCGCGGCTTCGAGCCGGGCTTCCGCCGCCTCCCGGCGCTGCCGCGCGGCGCGCAGGATCTCGACGAGCGGCGCCTCTTCGCCAAGACCGGACATCTGCTCCTCGAGCCGGCGGCTCTCCGCTTCGGCCCGGGCGAGCTTCGCCGCCGCCGCCTCCAGCGCGGTCCGGGCGACCCGGGCCTCGGCCTGCTCCGCCGCCTGGAGGGCGCGGGCCTTGCCGAGCTCGGCCTCGGCTTCCCGGGCCTTGTCCTCGAGCTCGACCGTGCGCACGTCGATCGTGCCTCGAGCGGCCTCGGCGGCGGCGAGCCGGGCGGCGATGTCGCGGCCTTCCTGGTCGAGCCGGGCCAGCGCCGCCTTCGCATCCTCGCCCAGCGCCGCTTCCCGCTCGCGGTCGCCGAGCAGAGCCGTCCGGCGCTCGGAAAGCTCGCCGAGACGGCGGGCGAGGCCGTCGCGCTCGGCCCGCAAGGTCGCCAGCTGGTGGCCGAGCGAGGTCGCCCGGTCGCGGGCCGCGAGGGCGGCGGAACGCCGGTCGGCGAGGATCTTCGCCGCCTCGGTCTGCCAGGCGGCCGCGGCGCGCTGCGCCTCCGACGCCTTCTCGACCGCGGCCCCGGCCGCTTCCGCGTCCCTTTTCGCCGAATCGGCCGCGGCGGCGGCCTCGCGCCAGCGGGCGAAGATCATCCGGCCTTCCGCGATCCTGATCTGGTCGGAAAGCTTGCGGTAGCGCTCGGCCGCCTTGGCCTGCCGGCGAAGCGCCGAAGCGCGCATCTCCATGTCGGCGAGAACCTCGTCGAGGCGGGTCAGATTCGCCTCGGCGGCGCGCAACTTCTGCTCGGCGTCCTTGCGGCGGACGTGGAGCCCGGCAATCCCGGCCGCTTCCTCGAGCATCAGCCGCCGCTCGGTCGGCTTGGCGGCGATGACGGCGCTGATCTTGCCCTGGCTGACGAGCGCGGGCGAATGGGCGCCGGTGGCGGCGTCGGCGAACAGCAAGGCGACGTCCTTGGCCCGGACGTCGCGGCCGTTGACCCGGTAGGCGGAGCCGGCGCCGCGCTCGATCCGGCGGGCGACCTCGACGTCGCCGACCGGGGCCAAAGTGACGTCGCCCGGCATGTCCTCCGGCTCGCGCTCGACGAGCAGCGAGACTTCGGCGAAGTCGCGCGCGGGACGGGCGGCGGTGCCGGCGAAGATGACGTCGTCCATGCCCGCGCCGCGCATCGACTTGGGCGAGCTCTCGCCCATCACCCAGCGAATCGCCTCGAGGACGTTGGACTTGCCGCAACCGTTGGGCCCGACGACCCCGGTGAGGCCAGGCTCGATGCGGAGCTCGGCCGGCTCGACGAAGCTCTTGAAGCCGGAAAGCTTCAGTCGCTTTATCTGCATGACCGCCCCCCGGCGCCCATCCTAGCCCCCCGCTTCGCGAAGGAGCGGCTCCAGCGTCGCCCAGGTGTGGGTCCCGATATTGGTGCCGTTGAGAAAGAAGGTGGGCGTGCCCTGGACCCCGAGGGCCTGGGCCGCCTCGGTCATCTTGCCGAGCCGTTCGAACGCGGCCTGGTCGCTGAGACAGCGCCTGGACTGCGCCGGCGCGATGCCGTGCTGGGCGGCGAGCTGGGTGATCCCGACCAGCTCCGCGATCCGGGGAAGGCGCTGCTCCTCGGGAAGCGCGCTCACCTGCGCCCGCTCCGCCTCCGTCATCGCCGACATCCGTGCCGCCCACTGACCCTGGGTCGCGTAGAGCTTGTCCGCGACCGGGAAGAAGCGGCCGGCGCCGCCGCAACGCGCGACCAGGGTGGCGGCGACGTCGAGGCCGTTCAGGACGAAGTTGCGATATTCGTAGCTGACCTTGCCGCTGCGGATATAATTGCCGATCAGCGGCGTCATCGCCGACTTGGCGAAATTGGCGCAATGGCCGCAGGTGAGCGAGCCATATTCGACGAGCTTAACCCTGGCCCCCGGACTGCCCATCCGGAAGCCGCCTTCGGGCGTCGCGATCACCGTTTTCGACCAGTCGACCCGGGTGGGGGCCGGCTTGGCCGGCGGCGGCGCGGCGGGCGCGGCCGCGGCCACGCCCGCCAGCAGGAGGAGAGCGGCGGCCCTGATCATCCGATCGCCTCCCGAAGAGCGGGCTCGAGCCCTCGCCAGGTCGCCGGACCCTCGTAGAACTTGCCGTTGATGAAGAAGGAAGGCGTGCCGTTGACTCCCGCTTCGTCGCCCTTCTTCTTGATCCCGGCGATATTCTCGAGCCCCGCCGGATCGGCGAGGCAGGACTGGATCTGCGCCTGGGGCATGCCGCGCTGGCGGAAGAATTCGTCCAGGCCGGCGGCGCGGACGACCATCCCGGCCGATTCGCGCGGCGGCATGGTGCCGAGCGCGGTGAGCTGCTCCTGGGGCATCGACTGGATCCGGCCCATCCAGTTCCTCTGGTCCTTGTAGAGCTGCTCGACCAGCGGGAAGAAGGCTTCCGCGCTCTGGCAGTTGAGAAGCAGCGAAACGCCCGGATCGGTCGGGAAGAGCAGGTAGGTGCGGAATTCCCAGCTCACCTGGCCGCTCTTCACATAGGTTTCGCGAAGCGTCGGCGCGCCCTGCTCCTCGAACTCGGCGCAATGGGGGCAGCTCAGCGAGCCATATTCGACCAGCTTCACCGGAGCCTCCGGATTGCCCATCCGGTAGCCGCCCTCGGGAGTCTTGACGATGGCCTGGGTCCAGTCGCCGTTGTTCGGGGCCGCGATCGGCTTGAGCGGCGTGTTATCGACCGGCGCCTGGGCGTTGCCGCCGCCGCCGCCGCCGCAGCCGGCGAGGATCAGGGTCAGAGCGGCCGCACCGGCCGCGAGCATCGACTTCATCTTTTCGTCTCTCCACCAATTCTGCCCAGCACCGGGATGGCTGTCGCCGCCCCCAGCGCCGCTTCGTTCGCCGCGACCGTTCGGGCCAGCGATTCCAAACAGGCGCGAAGCTCCGGATCCGCCACCGCCCTGAGCGAATCGCCGAGCTCGACCGGAATCGGACGCAAGGACGGCGGCGCGGCGCGGGTCTTCGCCCGGGCAACCTGAACCAATCCTTGCCTGAAGGCGATCCGAACCACCGCCTGATAGCCGAAGAAGCGGTTGACCCGCTCCACGATCACCGGGGCGACATGCTGCAGCATCGGCGCGTGAGCCCCCTCGACGATCAGGTTGAGCACTCCGTCGGACCTTTTGCCGGCGGGGAAGCGGATCGATTCGGGCGAGGAGACGGCGGCGTAGCGCTCGCCCACGATCTCGCTCCAGCGGCTGACGATCGACGACTGGACGAAGCCGAAGCGCCGGAAGGCGGCGCGGCCGATATCGGGCACGAGGTCGGACACCGCCCGGGCACGGTTCGCCCGCGGCGCCTCCGCCTGCTTTTTCGTGGTCCCAACCGATTTCACCATCGGGCCAACCATGGCATAGGCACGGCATGTCCGTCGATGCTTCCCAGGCCCTTTTGCGTTGGTTTGCTGTGGATAAACGGCGTTTGCCGTGGCGAGTCGAGGGGCGCGGGAAGCCCGACCCCTATCGGGTGTGGCTGTCCGAGATCATGCTCCAGCAGACCACCTGCGCGCATGCCGCCCCCTATTTCGAGCGCTTCACGACCCGCTGGCCGGGCGTCGAGGCGCTCGCCGCCGCGCCCGAGGCGGAGGTCATGGCCGCCTGGGCCGGCCTCGGCTATTACGCCCGGGCCCGCAACCTCGTCGCCTGCGCCCGCCGGGTCGCCGGCGAGCTGGGCGGCCGCTTCCCCGACACCGAGGAGGGGCTCCGCAAGCTTCCGGGCGTCGGCCGCTACACCGCCGCCGCCATCGCCGCGATCGCCTTCGGGCGGCGGGCGGTGGTGGTCGACGCCAATGTCGAGCGCATCGTCGCCCGGCTGTTCGCGGTGGAAACCGAGCTGCCGGCCGCCCGGGAGGAGATTTACCGGCTCGCCGGCTCGATCACCCCCGAGGACGAGGCCGGCGATTTCGCCCAGGCGATGATGGATTTGGGCGCGACGATCTGCACCCCCCGCTCGCCCGACTGCGGCCGCTGCCCGCTCGCCCCGCCTTGCGCGGCTCGGGCGGCGGGCGAGCCCGGGCGCTATCCGCGCAAGGCCGCCAAGGCGCCCAGGCCGAAGCGGCAGGGGATCGCCTATTGGCTCGAGCATGACGGCCATGTCCTTCTCGTCCGGCGCCCCGCCAAGGGCCTGCTCGGCGGAATGCTGGCGCTTCCGACCGACAGCGAGGGCGCTCCCGCCGACGCCCAATGGCGCGAGGCGGGAAGCGTCGACCATGTCTTCACCCATTTCGCCCTCAACATGCGGCTGCTCTGCGCCGACGCCCGGTCGCGGCCGAGCGGGACCTGGTGGCCGATCGAGCGGATCGGCGAGGCCGGCCTGCCGACCCTGTTCGCCCGCCTCGCCGAGCGCGGCGCCGAATGGCGGAAGGCCGCGTGAAGACAGGCTTCACCGGCGCCGGGCTCGACCGGGCCGACCATCTCCGCCTCAATGAGGCGCGGCTGGCCGAGCTCGCCTCGAGCCTCGAGGCGCGGCTTCTTCGCCTCAGCGGACTCGACCCGGAGCTGGACGAGGAAGGCCGGCTCGGCTGGGGAGCGCTGGTCGAAGCGGAGGAGCGAATCTTCCTGGGCCTGCGCGAAGGCGCGCCGTTGTTCGCGCCGCTGGTCCGCGCCGAACCGGGGCAAAGGGCCTGGTCGGTCTTCGCCCTGCTCGACCGGATGGCGGCGCCGGACACGGCCGTCTGGGGAACCGCCCGAAGCCTGATCGAATGGCACAACCGCCACCTCTATTGCGGCGCCTGCGGCTCGGCGACCCTGGCCTTTCGAGGCGGCTGGGGCCGGCGCTGCGGCGGCTGCGGCCTCGAGCATTTTCCGCGCGTCGACCCGGTCGTGATCATGCTCGCCGAGCATCGGGGACGGGTGCTTCTCGGCCGCCAGCCGCAATATCCGGCCCGCCGCTATTCGGCTCTGGCCGGCTTCGTCGAGCCCGGCGAATCGATCGAGGAGGCGGTGGCGCGCGAGCTCGGCGAGGAAGCGGGCATCGCGGTGAGCGACGTCCGCTACGTCGCCAGCCAGCCCTGGCCCTTCCCCGGCCAGCTGATGATCGCCTGCACCGCGACCGCGGCCGGCGACGAGATCATTCTCGACACGAACGAGCTTGAGGACGCGATCTGGGTGGACAGGGAAGGCGTGAAAGCGGCGCTGGCCGGCGAGCCGGGCGCTCCGTTCCTCGGACCTCCGCATTTCGCCATCGCTCATACTTTGCTGAGGCATTGGGCGGATTCTTAGATCCTCCCCGAGATTTCTCGGGGAGGGGGACCGCGCGAAGCGCGGTGGAGGGGTTCTACGGGGGCCCGCAAGAACCCCTCCACCAGGCTTCGCCTGGTCCCCCTCCCCCGGAAATCCGGGGGAGGAATTTCCCACGTCTTGCCCCGTCTCCCTCCCCCGCCTCAAGGGGCTCGCAAATTCCCTCGTCCCGCGCGTCCGCGGGCCGCCCTGGAGGTCTTTGAAGGCATGGACAACCGCTCCAACACGATTGCGGGCTGGGTGCTCGGCGCCGGTATCGTTGCGCTCGGCGCCTCGATCGTCACCGGCGAGCTGTTCCACCAGGAGCGCCCCGAGAAAATGGGCTATCCGATCGAGGGCGTCGTCGTGAAAGGCGAAGGCGGAGCCGCCGAGGCCGAAGTGCCGATCGCCAACCTCCTTGCCGCCGCCGATCCCGCCAAGGGCGAGCAGGCGTTCAAGAAGTGCACCACCTGCCACACGATCAACAAGGGCGGCGCCAACGGGCAGGGGCCGAACCTGTGGGGCGTGTTCGGCAAGCCGATCGGCAAGCATGCGGCCGGATTCGCTTACTCCCCCGCCCTCAGCGGCAAAGGCGGCAATTGGGACTGGGAGAGCATGAGCCAGTGGATCAAGTCGCCGCGCGACTTCGCGCCCGGCACCAAGATGACCTTCGCCGGGCTCGGCAACGGGCCGGAGCGGGCCAATCTGCTCGCCTATATCAATTCGCAGAGCGACAGCCCGCTGCCGCTGCCGGCGCCGCAGGCCGCGGCCGAGGCGAACCCCGCCAAGGCGGCCGCCGAGAAGGCCGACCAGCCCGCCGCCGCCGGCAAGGCCGAGGACGAGCCGGTCCTGAACGAGCAGCAGGCGACCCCGAACCGGGTCGGCGGCGACGCCGCGCCCTCGGTCACGGGCCGCGCCGGACAGGAAAAGCATTAGGCTTCCGGGGGTGGTCAGCAGCAAGGCGCCAACCCCCGAAGCCTATCTCGCCGAGCTTCCGAAGGAGCGTGCGGGCTTCGTCGCCGGGCTTCGCGACCTGGTCAACGCCAACCTCCCCGACGGCTATGTCGAGCGGATGAGCTGGGGGATGATCAGCTGGGAAGTCCCGCTCGAACTTTATCCCGACACCTATAACGGGAAGCCGCTCGTTTATGCGGCCCTCGCCGCCCAGAAGAACCATACCGCCCTTTATCTCAATGGCGTCTACGCTTCCGGGGAACGCACCGAACGCCTGCGCTCGGCCTGGGCCGCGACCGGCCGGAAGCTCGACATGGGCAAGTCCTGCCTTCGCTTCAAGCGGCCGGAGGAGGTCGCCGAGGCCGTGCTGGCCGAGACGATCCGCTCGATCCCGGTCGAGCGCTTCATCGCCGAGCATGAGGCTGGCCGGGCGCGCTGAACGTTTCCCGGAACGATCAGCCGCAGTCTACCGGCTCGTCATTGGCGGCATAATAATCGCAGACATGCTTCCAGGCTTCCTCGGCCGTGTCGACGAAGGTGAACAACTGAAGGTCGTCGGGCGCGATCACGCCTTCCTCCACCAGGGCGTCGAAATCGACCACCCGCTCCCAGAATTCGCGGCCGAAGAAAAGGATGGGCAGGGGTTTGACCTTGCCGGTCTGGACGAGGGTGAGCAATTCGAAAGCCTCGTCGAACGTGCCGAAGCCGCCGGGGAAGACCGCCACCGCCCGGGCCCTGAGCAGGAAGTGCATCTTCCTCAGGGCGAAATAGTGAAACTGGAAGCTGAGCGACGGCGTCACATAGGGATTGGGCATCTGCTCGTGCATCAGGACGATGTTGAGGCCCACCGACTCCGCCCCTTCCTCGTCGGCGCCGCGATTGGCCGCCTCCATGATCGACGGGCCGCCGCCCGAGCAGACGACGAAATGGCGGTTGCCGGATTCGTCGGGCTCGCAGCGGCTGGCGAGCCGGGCAAGCCGGCGCGCCTCTTCATAATATCGGCTCTTGGCCTTGAGTCGCTCGGCGATGACGCGCTGCTGGTCGGTCAGGGCGGCGGCGATCAGGGCGTCGGCCTTGTCCGGCTCGGGAATTCGCGCGGAGCCGTAGAAGACGAAGGTCGAGGCGATCTTCGCCTCGTCGAGGAGAAGCTCCGGCTTCAGCAATTCGAGCTGGAAGCGGACCGGGCGGAGATCCTCGCGGAGCAGGAAGTCCATGTCCTGGAAGGCGAGGCGATAGGCATTGTGCTCGGTCTGCGCGGACTGGGTCTGCTGGGCGGCGGTCTCGGCTTCCTGGCGGGCGGGCGGGAAGACTCGGTTGGGGGGGATGGGATCGGTCATGGCGGTTCGTTTAGCGACAATAGGGCCCCTGTCCCATGTCGAAATGAAGATGATCGCGGTGGAAGGCGTCGGCATCGGGGCCGAGGACGATTCCGAAGCGCCGGCAGCCGGCCGAATGGACCGCGCGAAGGAAGCGGCGGACGTCCCCGTCCCCGCCGCTCCAGCCCTCCTTGACGGTGATCCGGCGGCCGTCGGCGAGGACGAAGGCGCCGATGTCGACCGCATTGGCGCGTCCGTGCTCGCTGAGCCGGGCGCCGGGCCGGCTGTTGACCGGCCGGCAGCTGTAGGTGCCGAAGCTCTCGACCCTGACCACCCGGCTGCCGAGCCAGGCCCGGGCGGCCGGCTGCATCGCCTCGCGCGTCCAGCGGGCGAAGCGCAGAGCCAGCGGGCAGGTCATCGCCCCGAGATTGGCGACCGGGGTGCCGATGTCGAGCAGCTGGACCGCGCCGGTCGCGCTGCAGCCGTTGCCGAAGGTGCGGTCGGGGAGCGCCTTGAAGCGGACGCCGTCGCTGCGAAGGCCGGCCTGGCACTGGAGGATGTCGCGGTCCGGCGCGGGCCGGTCGCGGGCGGCGGGGGCCGGCCGGCGTTCGCTGGACGGGATGCAGGCCGCCAGAAGCAAGGTCGCCGCGATTGCCGGGATTCGCATGACTCGAATCGTGGGGGCGTCATGGTCCGCCGTCAACAACCCCTCTCCCGTCCTTACGGGAGAGGAGGGGCCCGCCGCGAAGCGGTGGGAGGTGAGGGTCTGTACCGCC
>JBEVDE010000150.1:0-4525 GCA_040514175.1 Allosphingosinicella sp.
CTCCATCAGCGCGTCCCGCACCAAAGGCCGCGCAAAGCCGGCGACGAGGTCGATTCCGGTCGCTTCCCCACCGGCGTCCAGCAGGGCGGCGGCGCGGGTTTCCAGATAGGGACCGAGGCGCTCGACCGGCGCCGGCCCGAGCGCCGCGGCCGCGGCCTTGCGGCAAGGTGCTCGCCGGTCCGTGTCGCAGCCCCACATCCAGAGGCTGCGAAGATGGACGCCGCGCGCAACGACCGAATCCGCCGCGCCGCCGGCGCGAAGCGGCGGCGGCGAATCCGCCGGAACGCGGGCCGCCGCGCTGACGAGGATCGCCCGGGCATCGGCGTAGGACGAGACCACCCGAACGTCCCCGGCGCGCTTGCACACGCTGGCCCTCCCTTCGGGCGGGCCCTCACTCATGGGCTTGTCCAGGCTGGTTTCGCCGCTCAGGCCGCGGCGGCGCGCGGGATCAGGAGTTGTAGACGGCGCCGTCCGGCTGGGCGGCCGGGCCGCCTCCGCCCTGGGTCTGCTCACGGGCTTCGCCATATTCGATGAGGTCGGAGGGCTCGAACGCGATCTCGGAAACCTGATCCACCTTATTATTATCCTGAATCATTCTTACCCCCTTGTTGTACGGTCCTGCTAGGTGGCATCCGGAGCGCGGTCAAGGCAGGTACGCAACCATTTCCGGAATGATTTCATTGTCGAAGACCATATGCTAGGCGGCCCGCCCGGCCGGCATTTCCAGGGGGTGGCGTGAGTATCGATTGCGAGGAGATCTACCGGCTGAGCGACGGCGTGCTGTCGGTGCCGGTGGAGGAAGAGAGCATCCTGCTGGCGATGGGGTCCGAAAAATATTTCGGAGTCCGCGGAGCGATGCGGCACCTTCTCGAGGGCCTTCGGGACGGGCTCTCGCTGGAGGCGATGGTCGCCGACACCTGCGCCCGGTACCGGGTGACCCCCGAAGTCGCCCGGCAAGACCTCGACGCCATCCTACCCAAGCTGATCGCCGCCGGCATCGTCGAACGCGCCTAGGGGGGCGGCTCGCGTGGGCGCCATCGCCGGCCTCTGGTGCACCGACGGGCGCCCCGCCGAAGGGCCGCTCGAAGCGATGCTGGCCGAGCTCCGGCCTTACGGACCGGACTTTTCCGGCCGCTGGGCGAAGGACGATGTCGCCCTCGGGCATTGCGCCATGCACCTCTTTGCGGAGGACGAATCGGACCGCCAGCCGCTGACCGGCGGCGGCGGGCGCTTCGTCATGGTCGCGGACGCCCGGCTCGACGACCGCGAGGGCCTGGCCGAAGCGCTCGGCCACGCTTCCTGCGCCACCGACGCGGAATGGGTGCTCCGCGCCTTCGAGCGCTGGGGCGAGGATTGCGTCGGGCGTCTCTATGGCGATTACGCCTTCGCCGTCTGGGACCGCGAGCGCCGGCGCTGGCTGCTCGCCCGCGACGGCATGGGCGGCCGCCCCTTATGCTATTTCCGCGGCCCCCGGCTGTTCGCCTTCGCCTCGATGCCGCGAGGGCTGCACGCGCTTCCGGAGGTGCCCTACCAGGCCGACGAGGATCTGCTCGCCCGCGCGCTCGACCTCGTCCCGCCCGATCCTCACGCCACCTGCTTTCGCAGCGTTTCCCGCGTCGGGATGGGCGAGCTCCTGATCGTCACCGTCGACGGGGAGACCAGGCGACGCCATTGGGACCCCGCTCCCGAGCCTCTGCGCCTGTCTCGGGCGGCCGAATATGAGGAGGCGCTGCGCGCCGAGCTCGACCGCGCCGTTCGAAGCCGCCTTCCCGCCGCGGGCGACGTCGCCGCCCACCTCAGCGCCGGCCTCGACAGCGGGTCGGTCGCGGCCACGGCGGCCCGGTTGCTGGCGGAAGAGGGCCGGCGGGTCGTCGCCTTCACCGCCGTCCCGCGCGAGGGCGCCGGGGCGGACGGCCCGCCCGGCCGGCTGTCCGACGAGGGCCCGCTCGCCGCCGCGACCGCCGCGCTCTACGCCAATATGGAGCATGTCCGGGTGCGCACCGGCGGCCGGTCGCCGCTCGACGCGCTCGGCTGGGTGTTCGAGCTTTGCGAGCAGCCCATCCTCAACCTGTGCAATCAGGTCTGGCGCGACGCCATTTGCGAAATCGCCCGGAGCCGCGGCCTGCCGGTGCTGCTCACCGGCCAGGCGGGCAATCTCACGCTCAGCTACAAGGCTTCCCGGCCGTTGCTGGACCGGCTTCGCGCCCGTGGGCTAGCCGGCCTTCCGGACGAGCTCAGGGCGCTGACCTGGAGACGCGGGGGCGCCGGTCTCGGCGGGCTGGTTCGGGCGATCGCCGCGCGCATCGGCGACCGAGAGCAAGCGTCCGTCGCGAGCCTCGTCAACCCGCAACGCCGGGCGGAGCTGGGCGCGCCCGCCGAAACACTTAAGACCCGGCGTTCGCCCGACACTCGAGCGGAGCGCCTCGCCGCGCTTCGACGCGTCGATATCGCGGATTATGCCAAGGGCACGCTGGCGCGCTGGCGGATCGACGAGCGCGACCCGACCGCGGACCGGAGGCTCGTGGAATTCTGCCTGGCCGTTCCCGACGAGCAGTTCCGGCTCGGCGGGATGCCCTCTTCCCTCGCGCGCCGAGCCATGGCCGACCGGCTGCCGGCGGCGGTGCTTCGGCAACGCGCCCGCGGTCTCCAGGCCGCCGACTGGCATTCCGGCTTTGCCGATCCGAAGCGCGAGCTGGGCGAGCTGGTCTCCGGCTTCGCCAGGGGCCGCGAGACGGCGCGGCTCCTCGACATTCCCCGCCTGCAACAGGCGATCGACCATTGGCCCGCGGGGGGGTGGCACGAACCGGGAGTGACCTGGCTCTACCGCCACGAGCTGCTCCGCGCCGTCTCGAACGGCGACTTCCTCGAACGCGCGGTCAGCGGCGCCCGGCGCCGTCGCTGAGCAGGCAGCCGATCTCGCGAAAATGCGGCGGCACGGGGTAGCCGGTCACCTCGACCCCCGCGGCTTCCAGCCAGGCGTGGGCCTCGAACGGGGCCGTCCCGGAACGCGCTACGCCGACATGCAGGAGGCTTGCGATCCCACGCCGGCGCAGCATCGTGCGCGCCGCCAGCCCCTGGGCCAGGCACATTGCGGAACCGGGGAAATAGGCGGCGATCCGGGTCACCGCCCAGCCGACGTCGAGCGCCGCTTGCCGCTCGACCTGCCCACCTCCCGCGATGGGCTCGACGGGCGGCGACCCCGCGGCCGGCGCCAGATCCCGCATCCCCTGGCGTTTCAAGGGGAACAGCTTCAGCCTGGTTTCGGCGAGGGCCAGGGTCAGGCAGGCCTCCGCCACCAGTCCGCGCTTCGGCCAGGCCGTCCGGACCAGGCCGGCGAGCCTTCGGGGCGCCGCCCGCCAACTACCGATCATCTCTCGACCCTCTTCCCGCGCCTGCCGATTCCCGGGCCTCCCCCTGCCCGCCTCATCCCGCATTGTCGAACAGCCGCACCTCCAGCGCCCCCGCGTCGAAGCCGTCCAGGAGGCGCGCGTTCACGCCCATTTTCCCGAAATCCTCGCCCAGCGTCCGCCAGTGGGTGCCGCAGCCGCACACCGGGCAATGGTGGATGCCGATCATCTTGTCGCCCCAGATGTACGGCACGGTCTCGCCCGCCACCTTGACCGCGCCGTCAGGGTAATAAGCGACCAGCCAGGCGAGCTTGGTGCAGAGCGAGCAATTGCACGAGGCGACCCATTCGGGCGGAGCCGGGGCCTCGATCCTGACGGCTCCGCAGTGGCAGCTTCCGGTCGACTTCATCGCGCTCTCCTCGTCTGCGGGCTTCGTCATGCGCGGGCGTCTCAGCCCAGATGCCCCTGCTGAAGGGCCTTGAGCGCCGCCCGGGTCCTGTCGCGGGCGTCGAGCTTCAGCAGGAGGTTGGAGACATGGTTCTTGACCGTCCCTTCCGCCAGCGCCAGCAGGTCGGCAATCTCCTTGTTGCTATAGCCTGCGCAGATCAGGTGCAGCACCTCGCGCTCCCGGCCGGTGAGCGCTTCGGCGACGTAGCTGTCGGGCGATTCCGAAGGGCTTCGGCGGATCGCCGCCATCAGGCTTTCGGTCATGGCGGGCTGGAACGCCGTCCGGTTGTCGGCGAGAGCCCGGATGGCCTGGGCCAGGTCCTCGAGCGAGACGTCCTTGAGCATCAGGCCCTTCGCGCCCGCCTTGATCGCCGCGATCGCGGCGTCGCCGTCGTCGAAGGTGGTCAGGACCAATGTGGGCGGGAGCGCATTCGCCCGGCCCAGGGCCTCGAGCACGGCGATGCCGCTCAGCCGGGGCATCCGGATGTCGAGGAGCAGCACGTCGGGCTTGAGCTTCGGAACCGTCTCGAGCGCCTCCTCGCCGTCGCTCGCCTCGCCCACCACCTCGATGTCGGGGACCAGCTCGAGCAGGCCGCGCACGCCCTGGCGAACCAGGGTCTGATCGTCGACGAGGACGACCCGGATCATGCCGCCTCCAACGGCAAGCGGCAATCTAGCCGCCATCCGTCCGGCGTGGGCCCGGCCCGCAACTCTCCACCCAGCGTCACCGC
>JBEVDE010000310.1:0-3167 GCA_040514175.1 Allosphingosinicella sp.
GTAGGAGGTGGAGGCCTTCTGGCTCTCCGCCACCGTCTGCACCGCCTTGCGGTAGAGCTGCGCCTCCGGATCGTCCTCGCCGGTCGGCTGGCCCTCGAACATGTAGCCGCCGTCCTCCGGCTCCTCGGTCACCGCCTGGACGTAGCTCGGCTGCCCCTGCGAGCGCCAATGGTCGGCGACGGCGCGCACCTCCTCGTCGGAGACGAAGGGGCCGTGGACGCGGGCGATCTGCTTGCCGCCGGGCATGTAGAGCATGTCGCCCTTGCCGAGCAGCTGCTCGGCGCCCTGCTCGCCGAGGATGGTGCGCGAATCGATCTTGGAGGTGACGGCGAAGCTGATCCGGGTCGGCAGATTCGCCTTGATCACGCCGGTGATGACGTCGACCGACGGGCGCTGGGTGGCCATGATCAGGTGGATGCCGGCCGCGCGCGCCTTCTGGGCGAGGCGCTGGATCAGGAACTCGACCTCCTTGCCGGCGGTCATCATCAAATCGGCGAGCTCGTCGACGACGACGACGATCTGGGGCAGGACCTCATAGTCCAGCTCCTCCATCTCATATTTGGGCTGGCCGGTTTCCGGATCGTATCCGGTCTGCACCCGCCGCCCCATCGACTGGCCCTTGGCCTTGGCTTCGCGCACCTTGGCGTTGAAGCTGCTGAGCTGCCGGACCCCGACCGAGGCCATCATCCGGTAGCGCTCCTCCATCTGCTCGACCGTCCACTTCAGGGCGCGGATCGCCTTGGCGGGCTCGGTGACGACGGGCGCGAGCAGATGCGGGATGTCGTCGTAGCTGCTCAGCTCCAGCATCTTCGGGTCGATCAGGATCATTTTGCACTGCTCGGGGGTGAGCCGGTAGAGCAAAGACAGGATCATGCAGTTCAAACCGACGGACTTGCCCGAGCCGGTGGTGCCGGCGACGAGCAGATGCGGCATCGGCGCGAGATCGGCGACGACGGGATCGCCGGCGATGTTCTTGCCGAGCACGATCGGCAGCTGGGCGACCTGGTCCTCGAAGGCGTGGCTCGCGATCAGCTCGGAGAGGACCACCATCTCCCGCTTCGGGTTGGGAAGCTCGATTCCGATCACGCTTCGACCAGGGATGGTGGCGACTCGCGCCGAGAGGGCGGACATGTTGCGGGCGATGTCGTCGGCGAGCTGGATGACCCGGCTCGCCTTGATGCCGCTGGCCGGCTCGAGCTCGTACATGGTGACGACCGGGCCCGGCCGGACCTCGACGATCTCGCCCTTGACGGAGAAGTCGTCGAGCACCGATTCGAGGAGTCGGGCGTTGCGCTCGAGGCTGGCCTTGTCGAGCGCCCCGCCGACCGGCGGCGGCGCCGGCGAGAGCAATTCGAGGCCGGGCAGCTGGTAGCTGTCGCCGAGCGCGAGCGACGCCTGGCGCTCGCGAAGCGGCCTCTTGGCCTGGGCCGGGGTCCGCACGCGGTCGTTGATGACGGTCCGGGGCGGCTCGGACGGAGCGATGACCGGCGTGCGCGCCGGCCGGTCCTCCGGCTCGGGAAGCTCGTCGCCGTCGTCGGCGAAGACCCGCTCGCGCCGCGGCAGCCGCCGCGAGGCGATCCATGCGCGTTCGTCGGGACTAAGCCCGAGCCCGAACCAGCACAAGGCGAGGCCTAGCGCGCCGCAAAGCCCGACGGTGACGATCCGGAAAGGCTCGACGATCCCCGGCTCGCCGATCGCTCCGAGGCCGAGCTCGACCAGCTTGGCGAGAGTCAGGCCGGCGGCGCCGCCCCAGCTCGCGGGAAGGCCGTTGACCGCTTCGCCGACGAGCAGCGAGGCGCCGCCGCCGACCAGGATCAGCCCCAATATGGTGAGGACGAGCGAGCGCAGCCAGCGGGTCGACCGGCCGCCGGAGGCGATCCGGATCCCGATCAGGACGACGAGCGGGACGAGCAAGGCGGCCGGCGGCCCGAACAGGCTGAGCAGCAGGTCCGCGCTCCACGCGCCCGGAGTCCCCACCCAGTTCCGAACCGGGCCGGCCGCGGCGGTGTTGAGCGAGGGATCGGTCGGGCGATAGCTGATCAGCGCCAGCAGGGCGAGCAGGGCGAGGGCGCCGAGCGACCCGCCGATCAGCAGCGCCCAGCTGCGCCGCATGCCGTTTTTCATTCCGGTCCGCCACTGCGCCAGTCTCAGCTGACGGGCGCTCTGCGCTGCTGAAGCCGCCATCCCCGTGCCCCAAATGTTCCTGGGACCGACAATGCGCCCGCCGGGAGTCCGCGGTCAAGCGCTTGGCGTTGCAGCTTTGCATCGGTAGGGCTGGAAAATCACTGGAAGGCGGATCATGGATCGGGCGGACGTCATCATCCTCGGCGGCGGGCTCATCGGCCTCACCCTTGCGCTCGCGCTCGACCGGCACGGCCTCTCGACCATCGTCATCGACCCCGCCGATCCGGAAACCCACGTCGCCCCCGCCTTCGACGGCCGCGCCACCGCCATCGCCAGCGCCTCGTGGCGGATGCTCGAGGCGATCGGAATCGCGGGGCGGCGGGAGGGCGAAGGCTGCCCGATTCTTTCGATCCGGGTCAGCGACGGACTCCGCCCCGGCGGAATCGTCTTCGACTCCGGGGAGGCCGGAGACCCGCTCGGCATCATGGTCGAGAACCGGCGGCTCCGGCAGGTGCTTCGCGAAGCCGCTCTGGAGGCGGCGAAGGTGCGGCTGCTGATGCCGGCCCGGGCGGCCGAAATCGTCCGCGATTCGGCCGGAGTGCGGGTCGCGCTGGAGGACGGACGCGCCGTCGCCGCGCCTTTGCTGGTCGGCGCCGAGGGCCGCGGCTCGCCCACCCGGGAAGCGGCCAACATCCCGCTCGCCCGCTGGAGCTACGATCACAAGGCGGTGGTGCTCACCGTCGAGCACGACCGTCACCACGAAAATGCCGCTTACGAAATTTTCTACCCGTCCGGCCCGTTCGCGATTCTTCCGCTGCTTCCCGGTACCCGCTCGGCGATCGTCTGGTCGGTGCCGGCGGCCGACGCCGCGGCGGTGATCGAGCTTCCGGACCGGGCGCTGGCCCATGAAATCTCGAAACGGATGGGCGGCTTCCTCGGCGAGATCCGCTTGGCCG
The DNA here is from genome assembly GCA_040514175.1 of Allosphingosinicella sp. Lineage (GTDB taxonomy): Bacteria > Pseudomonadota > Alphaproteobacteria > Sphingomonadales > Sphingomonadaceae > Allosphingosinicella. Next base: position 3,081 of record JBEVDE010000310.1, read on the forward strand.
GGCCGCGCTGGAATTATCCGCTCGGCTTCCACCACGCCGCGACGATGACGGCGGAGCGCCTGGTGCTGGCCGGGGACGCCGCCCACG
>JBEVDE010000331.1:0-13730 GCA_040514175.1 Allosphingosinicella sp.
TCGCCGTGCGCCACGGCTCGGGCAGCATGTCGACCGAGTAGAAGGCGCCGCCGAGGAAGGTCAGAGGGGTGACGATCAGCATCGGCACGAACTGGATCTGCTCGAAATTCTTGCCCCAGATGCCGATGATGAATCCGAACAGGCTGAAGGTGGTCGCGATCAGCACGAGGAAGCCGATCATCCACACCGGGTGGAGGATCTGCAGCGGCACGAAGAAGGCGGCGGTGGCGAGGATGACGAGGCCCAAGGCCACCGACTTGGTCGCCGCGGCGCCGACATAGCCGATGACGATCTCCAGCGGCGAGATCGGCGCGGAGAGGATCTCGTAGATGGTGCCGGTGAACTTGGGGAAGAAGATCCCGAACGAGGCGTTGAAGATGCTCTGCGTGAACAGCGACAGCATGATCAGCCCGGGCACGATGAAGGCGCCGTAGGGCACCTGCTGGACCTCGGTCATGCGCGATCCGATCGCTGCGCCGAACACGACGAAGTAGAGCGACGTGGTGATCACCGGGGTCACCAGGCTCTGCCACAGGGTGCGCAAGGCCCGAGCCATCTCGAAGCGGTAGATCGCCCAGACGCCGTAGCGGTTGAAACCCGGCGCGCTCATGGCCGCGGCTCGTGGACGAGTGAGACGAAGATGTCCTCGAGCGAGCTCTGCCGGGTGTTCAGGTCCTTGAAGGCGATGCCGATGTCGCGCATCCGGCCGAGCAGCGAGGGAATGCCGGTCCGCTCGGCGGTGCCGTCGAACACGTAGAGCAATTCATGGCCCTCGGCGCGAAGCTCGAGCTGCCATTCGGCAAGCTCGGCCGGCACCTTGTCGAGCGGCTCGGCGAGCTGGAGGGTGAGTTCCTTCTTGCCGAGCTTCTTCATCAGCGCCGCCTTGCCCTCGACCAGGATCAGCTCGCCTCTGGAGATGACTCCGACCCGGTCGGCCATCTCCTCCGCCTCCTCGATATAATGGGTGGTGAGGATGATGGTCACTCCGGTGTCGCGCAAGCGCCGGACCAGCGCCCACATGTCGCGCCGCAATTCGACGTCGACCCCGGCGGTCGGCTCGTCGAGGAAAAGGATGTCGGGCTCGTGGCTGAGCGCCTTGGCGATCATCACCCGGCGCTTCATCCCGCCCGAAAGCTCCATGATCTTGGACTTGCGCTTGTCCCACAGGGACAGGTCCTTGAGCACTTTCTCGATATGCGCCGGGCTCGGCGGCTTGCCGAACAGGCCGCGGCTGAAGCTGACCGTCGACAGCACGCTCTCGAACGCGTCGGTGTGGAGCTCCTGGGGGACGAGGCCGATCTTCGTGCGGGCCGCCCGATAGTCGCGAACGATGTCGTGGCCGTCGACCTCGACCTCGCCGGCGGTGGCGGTGACGATCCCGCAGACGATGCTGATCAGCGTCGTCTTGCCGGCGCCGTTGGGGCCGAGCAAAGCGAAAATCTCGCCCTTGGCGATGTCGAGGCTGACATTCTTCAGCGCCTCGTGCCCGCCCTCGTAGCGCTTCGACAGATCGCGGATGGAGACGACGGGGGCGCTCATTGGACCGGCGGCACCGGCGGCTCGTCCTTGCCCTTCTCCAGCTGCATTCCGTGCTTCATCAGCATCGGCACGTTGGCGATGGCGAACAGGAAGGTGGCGGGGAGGAAGCCCCACAATTTGAAACCGATCCAGAAGCTGGTGTCGAAATTGCGCCAGACCGCCTCGTTGACCGCCGCCATGACCAGGAAGAACATCGCCCAGTTGCGGGTGAGGAGCTGCCAGCCCCGTTCCGAGAGCCCCGGATAGGCGGCGCCGAGAACCATCTTCAGGAGGTTGCGGCGGGTGGCGAGGCCGAACAGGAGAATGCTCGCGATGAAGACGTAATAGACGGTCGGCTTCATCTTGATGAAGACGTCGTTGTGGAGCCAGATCGTCACTCCGCCCAGGATCACGACCATGATCCCCGAGAACCAGAGCAAGGGCGAGATGTGCCTGTAGCGCAGGTAGGAAACCATCATCGCGACGATCATCGCCGCCATGAAGGCCCCCGTCGCGTAGAAGATCTTCAGCACGTCCGGCACCGGCGCGAGGAAGTTCACCAGGAAGAAGACGAGCAAGGGCCCGAGGTCGATCAACAGCCGGCCCGCGACCGAAGGTTCTCTTTTTTCCGCTTCAGCCACGCTCACTCTCTTCCCAGTCCGGCGATCGCGCGCGCCGTCTCCCGCGCGTCGAACGGCCGCAGATCGTTTATGCCCTCGCCGATCCCGATCGCGTGGATCGGAAGGCCGAAGCGCTCGGCCGCCGCGACCAGTACGCCGCCGCGCGCGGTGCCGTCGAGCTTGGTCATGACGAGGCCGGTGACTCCGGCCACTTCCCTGAACACCTCGATCTGGCTCAGCGCGTTCTGCCCGGTCGTCGCGTCGAGCACCAGCACGACGTTGTGCGGCGCCTCCGGGTTGAGCCGGCCGAGCACGCGCCGGATCTTGGCGAGCTCGTCCATCAGCACCTTCTTGTTCTGGAGCCGGCCCGCGGTGTCGACGATCAGGGTGTCGATGCCCTCGGCGGTGCCCTTCTTGACCCCGTCGAAGACGATCGCCGAGCTGTCGCCGCCCTCCGGCCCCGAGATGACCGGAACCCCGATCCGCTCGGCCCAGATCTTGAGCTGCTCGATCGCCGCGGCCCGGAAGGTGTCGCCGGCGGCGAAAAGGACTTCGTAATCCTGCTCGAGCAGGAGATGGCCCAGCTTGGCGATGGTAGTGGTCTTGCCCGAGCCGTTGACTCCGACGACGAGGATCACCTGCGGCCTCGGGAAGGCGTCGATCTGGAGCGGCACCGCCACCGGCGCGAGGATCTTCTCCACTTCCTCGGCCATGATCTCGCGAACCGCATATTCGGAAAGGCCCCGCTCGAACCGCTCACCGGCGAGCCGCGCGCGGATCTTGGCCGCCGTCGCCGGACCGAGATCGGAGGCGATCAGCGCCTCCTCGATCTCGTCGAGCGTCTCCTCGTCGAGCGCGGCCTTGGTGAACAGCCCGGTGAGATTGTCGCCGAGCCGCTCCGAAGTCTTCCTGAAGCCGGACTGAAGCCGGTCGAGCCACGTCGCCTCGCTCATTCGGGAATCCCGACGAGGGCGCCGTTGTCGACATGGCTGATGCGGGCGTCGACCACCTCCCCGTCGCCCCGGCCTGCGCCGGGCGGACGGAGGCGTACCGGCGCGAAATTCTCGGCGTGGCCCATTCCGCCTTTCTCCGCGAGCACCCGCTGCCGGGTGCCTACCAGCCCCTCCAGCCAGGCCGACCGGCGCCGCGCGCAGGCCTCTCTCAGAGCCCGCGCCCTTTCCTTCACCACCGCCGGCGCCACCGCCGGCATGCGCGCCGCCGGAGTCCCGCGCCTGGGCGAGAAGGGGAAGATATGGCCCATGACGATGTCGCATTCCTCGACGAGCCGAAGGCTGTTCTCGTGCATCTCGTCGGTCTCGGTGGGGAAGCCGGCGATAAGGTCGGCGCCGATCGCAAGCTCCGGCCGCTTCGCCTTCAGCCGGGCCACGGTCGCCACGGCCTGCGCCCGGCTGTGCCGCCGCTTCATCCGCTTCAGGACCATGTCGTCGCCGGCCTGGAAGCTCATATGGAGATGGGGCATGAAGCGCGGCTCGCCGGCGACGATCTCCTCCAGCCTCTCGTCTATCTCGATGCAGTCGAGCGAGGAGAGCCGGAGCCTCGGCAGATCCGGCACATGGCGCAGGATCCGCTCGACGAGCAGGCCGAGGCTGGGCGCTCCGGGCAGGTCGGGCCCGTAGCTGGTGACGTCGACCCCGGTCAGGACGACCTCCCGGAAGCCCTCGCCGGCGAGCGCCTTCACCCGCTCCACCACCAGCCCCGCCGGAACGCTTCGGCTGTTCCCGCGGCCGTAGGGAATGATGCAGAAGGTGCAGCGATGGTCGCAGCCATTCTGGACCTCGACGAACGCCCGCGCCCGCTCGGCGAAGCCGGCGAGCAAATGCGGGGCCGTGTCGCGAACGGCGAAGATGTCGGAGACCGTCCCCGCCGCCCCCGCGAAGGGTGGGGCCCCCGGGGTATTAGCCGCCGGGCTTTTCACCCCCCGGGGTTCCAGCCTTCGCTGGAACGACGAGGGCGCGAATTTCTCCGCATTGCCCACCACCCGGTCGACCTCGGGCATCGCCGCGAACGTCTCCGGCTCGACCTGCGCCGCGCAGCCGGTCACCACCACCCGCGCCCCGGGCCGGGCCCGCTTCGCCCGCCGGATCGCCTGCCGGGTCTGCCGGACCGCCTCGTTGGTCACCGCGCAGCTGTTGACGATGACGAGATCGTCCTCGTCCCTGGCGACGAGCCGGATCGCGTCGCTCTCGGCGGCGTTGAGGCGGCAGCCCAGGGTGATCACCTCCAGCCCGCTCACAATATCACCTCGCCCTCGAAGACCTTCGTCGCCGGGCCGCTCATCGCCACCGTGCTCCCCGGCGCCCAGGCGATGCTCAGGGTTCCGCCGGGCAGAAGGATCCTGACCGGGCTTGCGGCGAGCTTGCGGCTGATGCCCGCGACGGCGGTGGCGCAGGCGCCGGTGCCGCAGGCCAGGGTCAGCCCCGAGCCCCGCTCCCAGACTCGAAGCCGGATGGCGCCGTCCTCGACCGAGGCAATGTTGACGTTGATCCGCTCCGGGAAGAGCGGGTCGTTCTCGATCTGCGGTCCGAGCCGCTCGAGGTCGACGGCGGCGGCATCGTCGACGAAGAAGACGACGTGGGGATTGCCGACATTGACCGCGAACGGCTGCCGCAGATCCTCCCAGCCGACCGGCATGGCCGCGCCGTCCATCGGGTAGGCGAGCGGGATCTCGTCCCAGCCGAAGCGGGGATAGCCCATGTCGACCGTCGCCGACGCGCCGTTGGCGGTGGCCGCGAGAAGCCCGCCGGCCGTCTCGATCCACCCCGCGCCGCCCAGCAGAAGGGCGACGCAGCGCGCGGCATTGCCGCAGGACTGGACCTCGCCCCCGTCCGAATTCCAGATCCGCATCCTGACGTCGGCCTGGTCCGACGGCTCGAGCACGATCAGCTGGTCGAAGCCGATCCCGGTCCTCCGGTCGGCGAGCGAGCGGGCGCGGTCCGGGCCCATCTCCAACGGCGCCTCGCGGGCGTCGAAAATGGCGAAATCGTTGCCGAGGCCGTGCATCTTGAGAAAGCGCCGCTTCATCGCGCGGAGCATCTAGGGAGGGCAGGGGAGCAAGTCCACCTCGCGGGCGATTAAGTCCTCCCCGGCATTTGCCGGGGAGGGGGACCATGCGAAGCATGGTGGAGGGGTTCTTCCAGGTTCCGTAGAACCCCTCCACCGCGCTTCGCGCGGTTCCCCTCCCCCCGAAATCGCGGGGAGGATTTGGGAGAAGCCTAGCCCTCCTCGAGCGGCCCCTCCGGTTCGACCCGGACCCAGGGGCAGCGGCGCTCGCCAAACCAGGAATAAGCCGGCTCGCCGAAGCCGGGATCGCCGAAATTGCCGGCGGGAAGGGTGATCATCCCCGGCCGAGCCTCGATCCGGTACCAGGCGGTCGAGCCGCATTCGGGGCAGAAATGGTCGGTGCACCAGCGGCCGCCTTCCTCTGTGATCCGGGTCCAGCTCCGCGATTCGCCCTCGGTCTCGACCTGCTCCTCGAGCCAGGTCGAGTTCCAGGAGAAGGCGCTTCCGGTGCGGGCCTTGCAGGCGAGGCAGTGGCAGACCGAGATCCGCGCCGGCTCGCCTCTCGCTCTCGCCTTGAGCGCGCCGCAGCGGCAGCTCGCCGTCCTCGTCTCCATCTTCCTCTCCTCAATCGCGTCGAAAAGCGCTATCATAGCGGTTCGAAAGGAGACGTCATGCGCCTTGCTTTCCTCGCTCTCGCTTTGACCGTCCCGGCCGCCTCCTCGGCCCTGCCGGGGGCTGCGCCGCCCTCCGCGGCTCCGCACCGGCCCGCCGGCGCCGCCATGCCCTCGCGCTTCTGCCGGGACGAGATGAAGGTCCGTCCGACCCGCTCGCGGGCCGGCCCGAAGGCCATGCGCCTCGGCGAGCTTCCGCCGGGCGACCTCACCCTGACAGTCGTCAACCGGGTCGGCGACTGCATCGAGCCGGTGACGATCCGCCAGGGCTATGGCGCCATCGACGGCAGGCCGGGCCGCTGAGCAGCCCGTCCACGCTCCGGATCCTCGTCCTCACCAGCCGTTTCCCCGACCGCCTGCGCCCCAATCTGGGCAATTTCGTCGAGCGCCAGACCCTGGAGCTCGCCGCGCGTCCGGGCGTCGAGGTGGAGGTGGTCGCGCCGATCGGCCGGGCGCCGTTTCCGCTCTCCGACCTGCCGGTACAGGAGGTCTGGAAGGGCATCGCCGTCCACCGCCTTCGCTTCCCGCACATCCATTATCTCCCGTCGCTGCGCCCGCGAGCGCTGGCGCGGCGGCTGTTGCCGCTGGCGAGCGCGATCCGCGAGCGCTTCGCGTTCGACGTCATCTCGGCGGAATTCTCCTGGCCCGACGGGCCCGCCGCGATCGTCGTGGGCCGGGCGCTCGGCGTTCCGGTCGTGATCAAGGCGCGGGGCATGGAGTTCGAACGGCGCGCGGAACGGGGCTCGACCCGGCGGCAGCTGCTGGCTTCGGGGCTGGCGGCGCAGGGGCTGCTGGCGGTGAGCTCGAGCCTGAGGGCGACAATGGCCGCGATCGGCCTCCCGGCGGAGCGTATCGCGGTCCATCATCCGGCCGTCGACCCCGATCTCTTCCGCCCCGGCGACCGCGCTGCGGCCAAGGCCAGGCTGGGAATCACCGGCCCCTTGCTCCTCGCCGTCGGCAACCTCATTCCCGAAAAGGGCCACTGGCTGGCGGTCGAGGCGCTTGCCCGGATCGAGGGCGCGACCCTGATCGTCGCCGGCAGCGGCCGCGAGCGCGGCGCCTTGCTCGCCCGGGCGCAAAGGCTCGGCGTCGCCGGCCGGCTGCGGCTTCCGGGCTCGCTGCCCCATGCCCTGCTTCCGGCCTGCTATGCCGCCGCCGACGTCACACTCCACCCGTCCCTGATCGAAGGCTTCGGCAACGCGCGTCTCGAATCGCTCGCCTGCGGAACGCCGCTGGTCACCACCGCCGTCGGCGACGCGGCCCTGATCGTCGACCGCCCGGCCGCCGGCCGGATCGTCGAGGCGGATCCGCAAGTCATGGCCGAGGCCGTCCTCGGCCTGCTCGCCGATCCGCCCCCGCCCGAGTCGGTCCGGGAGAGCGTTCGCAATTTCAGCTGGGCCCGTCAGTCGGCCGAGCTCGAGCGGCATCTCGCCGCGGCCGCCGGCGCCCGCTAGGAGAGGGAGGCGCTTCCGTCGACGCTGACGTCGCCGGCCGATTCCGCCGCTCCGGAGGCCATTCGGTGAAACGCCGGCCTGGACCAGGGTCTCAGCGGCATCTTCGTCTCACGCTTCGGCATGGCATTCTCCCCGGGTCGTGACGGCTGCGGATCTAGCGCACGCCGTTCGAATCGTCACGCGCCTTTCCGTTCAGCCCCGTTTCAGCCGGACCAGGGCCTCGTCAAGCGCCGACAGAAAGCGCGAGCGGTCGGTCCTGCCGAACGGCGGCGGCCCGCCGCCGGGGCCGTCCATGCCCGCGCGAAGGTCGGCCATGATCGCCCTCGTCGCCACCGCCGCGCCGATCGAGGCGGCGGTGAACGGCTTTCCGTTCGGTCCGATCACGACGCCGCCGGCCTTCAGGCAACGGTCGGCGAGCAAGATGTCGCCGGTGATCACCACGGTTCGGGGCCCGGCGCGCTCGGCGATCCAGTCGTCGGCGGCGTCGAAGCCGGCGCCGACCACCACCCGCTCGATCAGCTCATGGGCCGGCACCCGAAGATGCGCGTTGCTGACGATCTTCACCGCCGCGCCGTGGCGGAAGGCGACCTTGTAGATCTCCTCCTTGACCGGGCAGGCGTCGGCGTCGACGAGGATCAGCGGCGGCTCGCCCATCGCGCCTTCGTCACTCCCCGGCGGGCTCGTAGCGCAGCTTTGCGCCCCAGCGCTGCATGACCAGGGCCGTGCCGGCTGTCTCGACCCGGATCCCGGCGAAATCGACCACGCCGAGATCGTTGGGGACAAGGGTGAAGGCGAGGGCGTTGCCCCTGGCGAGGTCGATCGGGAAACGCGGCGAGGCGAGGGTGTGCATCGGTACCGAGAGCTCGATCCAGCGCGGGATCCTCTTCTCCCCGGCCGGCAGGCTCCACCCGTCCTCCTGCGTATAGGCCTCGACCGGAGGGCCCGAATCGAAACCGATGCGAAGATCCACGCCGGCGATTCCGTCGCCCGCCGGCGAGTTCACCTTGACGGCGAGCGCCGCCGCCTTGGTCCTCGTCGAAGGCCCGGTCTCGAATTTGGGCGGCCCGGGCCTGGGCGCGGTCGTCCGACTCACCACGCCGCCGGCGGCGCTCCAGCGCCCCGCGGCCCGCTCGTCGAGCGCGCCGGCGATCAGGAAATATTGGAAGCGGCCGTCGGGCTCGAGCCGAAGCCCGGACGCGACGTCCTGCTCGCCGACGAGCCGGTAGGTCCCGGCCGGACCGCGATCCGCGGGGCCGGCGCCGAGCAGGAGCAGGGAAAGCAGGCAGAGCAGGCCTTTCATGCGCTCCTCTTGGCGCACTTGCCGCTCCCGTGCCAGCGGCGCTTTGTATCGGGGCCGCAATATTCTAGGCTGGCGAAAAGCGAGGAGAGGAAAGATGGCGAAGATCCTGTGCGTCCTCTACGACGATCCCGAGGACGGCTATCCGACGGGCGGCCCGCGCGACGGCCTTCCGAGCCTGGACCATTATCCCGACGGCCAGACCCTCCCGACGCCCAACGCCGTCGACTTCACGCCCGGCGAGCTGCTCGGAAGCGTCACCGGCGCACTCGGCCTTCGCCGCTGGCTCGAAGGGGAGGGCCATGAGCTCGTCGTGACCTCCGACAAGGACGGCGCCGGCTCCGAGTTCGATCGCGCGCTGGCCGATGCCGACGTCGTCATCTCGCAGCCCTTCTGGCCCGCTTATCTGACCCGCGAGCGGATCGCCAAGGCGCCGAAGCTCAAGCTCGCCATCACCGCCGGGATCGGCTCCGACCATGTCGACCTGCAGGCGGCGATCGAGCGCGGGATCACGGTCGCGGAAGTGACCTATTGCAACTCGATCAGCGTCGCCGAGCACGTCGTGATGTCGATCCTCGCCCTGGTCCGCAACTTCATCCCCTCGCACGACATCGCGCGGAGCGGCGGCTGGAACATCGCCGACTGCGTCACCCGCTCGTTCGACGTCGAGGGCATGCATGTCGGCACCGTCGCGGCGGGACGGATCGGCGCCGCCGTGCTCCGGCGCCTCAAGCCGTTCGACATGCACCTCCATTATTACGACCGCCACCGCCTTCCCCCCGAGGTCGAGGCCGAGCTCGGAGTCACCTGGCACGAGAGCGTCGAGGACATGGTCGCGGTCTGCGACGTCGTCACCATCAACTGCCCGCTTCATCCCGAGACCGAAAACCTGTTCGACGAAGCGATGATCGGCCGGATGAAGCGCGGCGCCTATCTGGTCAACACCGCCCGCGGCAAGATCGTCGACCGCGACGCCGTCGCCCGGGCGCTCGAGGAGGGTCGGCTGGCGGGCGATGCCGGCGACGTCTGGTTCCCCCAGCCGGCGCCCCGCGACCACCCCTGGCGGACGATGCCCCACAACGGCATGACCCCGCACATTTCGGGAAGCTCGCTCTCGGCCCAGGCGCGTTACGCCGCGGGCACCCGCGAGATCCTCGAATGCTTCCTGGAGAACCGTCCGATCCGGAACGAATATCTGATCGTCGAGGGCGGCCGGCTGGCTGGGGTCGGAGCCCATAGCTACAGCGAGGGCGACGCTACCGGAGGCTCTGAGGAAGCGGCGCGGTTCAAGCGCTAGATCGTCTCGTCTTTCATCCGCAACCCACGGAAATTTCATCCATTTTGCTCCTAACTCCGCTTAGGGCGGGGTCCGGCCCATGCTATCCTCGGGACCTCGCGCGATGACCGGGCGGAGCCTTACGCCGTCTCGCCAGGCCGCCTCGCGCAACGGCAGGAGCGGAAACCATGGCGACCGGCACCGAAGGCCCCGACTATCTCGTCAACGACACGTCCGTCGAGTTCGACGTCATCAACGCCCTTGGCGGCGACGACACGATCGAGATCATTACGTCGTCGGCTCACCATGTGGTGACGGTCAGCGGCGGCAGCGGGGTCGATACGCTGACGGTCGCCAGCTTCATCTGGAGCGCCAGTCCGGGCCGGATCATTACCGGCTCGGGAACCTTCGGGCCCAAGAACGAGGTTTATTACGGCGGGATCGAGCGGCTGACGATTCAGGGAATCGCTTTGTCCCTGACGGGGGGGAATCCGCCTTGGATTCCGCCCTCTGTCGGCGATCCGGTCTTTATAACGACGGGCGATACCATCGATTACATCAACATCACTTCGTCCCTTCGCTTCGCCGACGTCCATGTCAGCACCGGCGGCGGCGACGACGAGATATTTCTCGGCGACGTAGGCCCCTTCTCCAGCGTCAATGGGGGCGGCGGCGACGATCTGATAGATCTGACGGGCAGGCCAAACAGTTCGGTGTTCACCGCCGAAGGCGGGGAAGGCAACGATATCCTCCTCGGCGGCAGTGGCCCGGACCGGCTGGACGGCGGTGCCGGCGACGACTTCCTTAGACCCGGGGCCGGCACTCCCACGATTAATCCCTGGTTGAACATGACCGTCGTCGAGACCGCCATCGGCGGCGCCGGCAACGACGTCATCTATTTCGGCGGATATCTGGACTCGACGGACAGGGTCGACGGCGGCAGCGAAACCGACCGGCTGGTCCTGCAGGGCGATTACGGCCTCGGCCTGGTGCTCGTGGCCAATTCCGTTGCCGGCATCGAGAGCGTCTCCCTGCTTTCGGCCGGCGACGATTCCTTCTCCGCCGGCGGCCAGGGCCTCTACGATTACGTCCTCACCACCCACGATTCCAACTTCGCGGCCGGGGTGCAGGCGCGGATCGAGGCGGGCGGGCTTCTCGCCGGAGAGGATCTGACCTTCAACGGCTCGGCCGAAACCGATGCCCGCTTCCTCGTCTACGGCGGCAAGGGCGCCGACCGGGTGACCGGCGGCCTCGGCGGCGACATCTTCTTCTTCGGCGACGAAAGCCGCTTCGCGCCGGGCGACGTGGTGAACGGCGGCGGCGGCTATGACGGCCTCTTCCTTCGCGGCGATTATTCGATCGACTTCAACGCTCCCGGCTATGCCGGAGCGCTCGCCAACCTCGAGAATCTGACCCTCTCGTCGGCCGCCGACGAGCGCTTCGCCACGGGCGGGGACGGCGAGTTCGATTATTACGTCGCCTGGGCGGATTCCCTGCTCGGGCCCGGCCAGACGATCACCATCAGCGGCGGCTTGCTCCAGGCGAACGAGACCCTGACCTTCCAAGGTTCGGCGGAGAGGGACGGCAACTTCCGCATCTTCGCCGGCGCGGCGGACGACCAGCTTTACGGCGGTCGAGGCTCCGACCTGTTCTTCGGCGGCCTCGGCGCCGACCGCATGATCGGCAACGGCGGCAACGACGTCTTCCGCTACGATCTGGCGGCCGAATCGACCTCGGTCGCCCGGGACACTATCCGGGATTTCAGCCTCGGCGACCTTATCGATCTCTCGCGGATCGACGCCAGCACGCTGGCTCCGGGAGATCAGGCGTTCAGCTTCATCGGCACCGCTGCCTTCGGCAACCAGGCGGGCGAGCTCCGGCTGGTCAGCCAGGGCGGTCCGCTGTGGCTGGTGCAGGGCGATACCGACGGCAACGGCATCGCCGACTTCGAGCTGTCGCTGCTCGTCGTCGACGCCCATACGATCACGGGCGCCGACTTTTTCCTCTGAGGAGAACGGGCGGCAGCCGCCCCGGCCCTGCCGATCCTTCCCTCGCGGCTGTGCCCTCGTCCTGCGAGGATGGAGGCGGGTCCGAACTCGACGCCGCGAGCCGGCCGAGGCCGACCGAGGACCCTTCCTCTTTCCTGCCTTCGCCGGACGAACGAGGAAGCGGAGCCGGCGCCAGGCATCTGAGAGGACCCTCCCAACGCACGGAAATTACCTCCATTTTGCTCCTAACTCCGCTAAGGGCGGGCTCGGTCTCATGTTACTCTCCGGGCTCGCGCGATGACCGGGCGGAGCCGCCCCGCCGCGCTCGCGTCGCGCACGGCAGGAGCGAAGAGCATGCCCACCGGAACCGAAGGCCCCGACAACTTCCTGATCACACTCGTCGAAACCTATTTCGGTCTCGGCGGCGACGACATATTCAGGCTCGCCAACGATATTTCCTCTTTCGCCAATACGGCGCCGCAGTTCCTGAGGATCGACGGTGGGGCGGGCTTCGACACCTTCCGCATAACCGCCCCGTTCATACGGCAGCTGTACGTTCCCTTCCCGCCCTATCAGGGATCGGTATTCGTCGGGTTCTTTACCGGGGTCGGCACCGTCGTCGATTACGGCAACATCGAGGCGATCTACGTCTCCAGCATCGCCGATTTTCGCGGCTACCCGATCGGACAGCCCAAGGCCGGCGCTTGGTCGACGGGCGACACGATCGATGAAATCCACGTCAACGGCGTCGTCGGCGATCGCGCGATCGGCGTCTTCACCGGCGGCAGCGACGACAAGATCTACCTCGGCCCGGTCGGTGCCGGATCGGCCGGGCACGGCGGCAGCGGGAACGACCTCGTCGACCTCGCCGGCGTCCTGGCGGGTTCCGCATCGGCGTTCGGCGACGAGGGCGACGACATCCTTATCGGGAGCGCTATGTCGGACACGCTCGACGGCGGCTCCGGCATCGATTCGATGAGCGGCGGCGGCGGCGATGATATCTACATAGTCGATAATTTCGCCGACACGATCGTCGAAGCCGCGGGCGCGGGCCTCGACACGGCGCGGGTGGCCGCCGCCGCCTACGTCCTCGCGGAAGGCGTCGAAAATTTGATTGCGACCGATTCCGGACCTCATAATTTCACGCTCAACGCCGGCGACAATATGGTGACCGGCAATTCGGGCGCCGACGTCCTTCGCCTCCAGCAGGGCGGGGCGGACACCGCCCTTGGGCTCGGCGGCAACGATGTTTTCTACTTTGGCGGAGCGTTCGGGCCTTCGGACGCGGTCGACGGCGGGGCCGGCGCCGACACGCTCGTCCTCCAGGGCGATTATAGGTTCGGCATTCTGGTCGGCTCGAACGTCACGGGCATCGAGAGCATCTCGATGCTCGCCGGAAGCAATACCGGCTTCGGCGATCCGGGGACGAACCTTTACGATTACGTCATCATCGTCAGCGACTCGAACTTCGCGCCGGGTGTGCAGGCTCGGATCAACGGCGCCAACCTGCTCGCCGGCGAGGACTTCACCTTCAACGGCAGCGCCGAGACCGACGCCAGCTTCCTCGTCTACGGCGGCAAGGGCGAGGATGCGTTGCTGGGCGGTCTCGGCAACGACATCTTCTTCTTCGCCGAGGGCGGCCGTTTCGCGCCCGGGGACGCGGTCGACGGCGGCGGGGGCTATGACGGCCTGTTCCTGCGCGGCAATTACGTCATCGACTTCAACGATCCGGGCTATGACGGCGCGCTCGGCAACCTGGAGAATCTGACCTTTTCCTCCGCTTCCGATGAGCGCTATGCCCGCGGCGGCGGGACCGAGTTCGATTATGCCGTCATCTGGGCGGATGCCCTGCTCGGGCCCGGCCAGACGTTCACCGTCAACGGCG